>NZ_JBFUHK010000027.1:0-52859 GCF_056402435.1 Rahnella sp. P4_A8
GCGATCCACTTTGCCGCCCCTCCGTGAAAACGACTGAGCGCACCTTTTTGTTCCAGCAAACTCAAGTCTGACCGAATTGTCACCTCTGAAACTTCGAAAGCAGTCGAAAGGTCAGTGACCAGAACACTGCCATTTTCATTCACTAAATCAATGATTTTATTGCGACGTTCATAAGTATTCATTATGAGTAATCCGAAAGGTCATATTCCTCACAGTGTAAACAAAAGGCACCTTAATGAGGAGTAAAAATTCCCTGCGCTGTGAAGCATAGCAACTCCGCATGTGCCTTTGCTGCATTCTCAGACGTTATCTTTTCAATCCCCGAGACGCCCCTAAAACGAAAGAAAACGAATGCAATAAACTTACGAAACATTTCGATCGCCATCACATAATGCAGAAAACGCTATTGTTTGCCTTTCGGAAAGGTATGATCCTCTTCGGAAATAAACGGAGGCATAAAATGAAAGACATTATTGCTAAACACAAGACAGGCGAAAGGATCGGGATCTGCTCAGTATGCTCTGCGCACCCGCTGGTGATTGAAGCTGCATTACGGGAAGACTTACACACTGGCCGAAAAGTGCTCATCGAGGCAACCTCCAACCAGGTAAATCAGTTTGGCGGCTATACCGGCATGCTGCCAATTGATTTTCGGGATTTCGTTCTCGCCATTGCCGAGAAAATCGGATTTCCATTACAACGTCTGATCTTAGGGGGCGATCATCTGGGGCCAAACTGCTGGCAGCACGAAAACGCCGAAACAGCGATGGCAAAAGCACAAGAGCTTATCGCGCGTTATGTCGAAGCCGGATTCAGCAAAATTCATCTGGATGCATCCATGTCCTGTGCAGACGATCCTGTTCCTCTGGATCCTTTCGTCGTGGCTCAGCGCGCGGCGCGTTTATGTCAGGTCGCAGAAGAAGTGGCAACTGCACAGCAGAAAGCGTTGCTGACCTATGTGATCGGTACTGAAGTTCCGGTTCCAGGCGGTGAGTCATCGGCGATTCAGCACGTTCATGTCACTGAAGCCAAAGATGCAAAAGCGACTCTGGATATGCACCATCAGGCATTTCGTGAACTCGGGCTCAATGATGCCATAGATCGGATCGTCGCCATCGTGGTTCAGCCCGGCGTTGAATTCGATCACAGCCGCGTGATTCACTATCAGTCTGATCTTGCTCAGGATCTGTCAGCTTATATTGCGACTACACCGCTGGTTTATGAGGCACATTCCACCGATTACCAGACCCGTGATTCCTACCGCAACCTGGTGAAAGATCACTTCGCTATCCTGAAAGTGGGTCCCGCGCTGACTTTCGCTTTGCGGGAAGCCGTCTTTGCCCTGGCCAACATTGAACAGGTATTGATTGCGCCAGAATGCCGCAGCCAGATCCTGACGGTCATTGATGGCGTCATGCTGGATGAACCCGGTTACTGGAAAAAGTATTACAACCCAACATTCAGCCTTTCGCTTATCGATCTGCATTTCAGCTTATCCGATCGAATTCGCTACTACTGGCCTCATACACGCATCAACCGGGCGATGGACGTTTTAATGGCCAACCTGCGTTCAACAGATATCCCGCTTGGTCTGCTGAGCCAATATCTTCCTGCTCAGTTTGAACGGGTGATGAACGGCGAACTCGCCAGCGATCCGCATGAACTTATCATCGATAAAATTCAGGACGTTTTACGCGCATATCACTTCGGCTGCACGCCGTTGCAAACGACATGCGAAGGAGCCTGCCATGCATAATTGCGAAATCTTCGTCAAAACAGGTATCAGCTTTGCGGATTATCACGAAGCACTCATGCATATCGGTGAGCGCATGGTGCAGGAGGGCGTGGTGGAATCGACGTATCCGCAGGCGCTGGTCAATCGCGAGGCTGAATATCCCACCGGCATTCAGCTTGAACACCACGCCGTCGCCATTCCTCATTGCGAAGCCACCCATGCCCGCAGCCCGGCCATTTATCTGATCAGGCCAGATACAGCGGTGGAATTCTTTCAGGCTGATGATGAGGGAACGATTCCCGCGACACTCATTATTGCCCTGATTGTCACTCATCCTTCTGAACAGCTGATGTTGTTACGTCAGTTATTCAGCCAGCTACAGGATCCTGTTTTTTTCGAAAGCTTACTGACAGCGCCTGAAGAACAGTTATCCGCGCTTTTTGAACGGCACATTTTTATCCCGGCACCTGAGAAACGATCCGCCGTTTGTACCTGAAAATGTTCTCAGCAATAAACCCGACGTCTTACCTAAAAAAATAATATTTAAAACAATCTGTTAAGGAGCCTTACCGTGAAGCGAAAAATTATAGTCGCCTGTGGCGGAGCCGTTGCCACCTCTACGCTGGCAGCGGAGGAAATCAAAGAATTGTGTGAGGCGCATGGCATACATGTGGATCTCGTTCAGTGCCGGGTAACGGAAATCGAAACCTATATGGACGGTGCCCATCTGATTTGTACCACCGCCAAAGTTGACCGGACATTTGGCAACATTCCGGTGGTGCACGGCATGCCGTTTATCTCCGGCGTGGGTATGGATACGTTACGTCAGCAAATACTGACCCTGTTACAGGAGTAAGTCATGTTTACCGACATCATGCGCTACATCCTCGATCTCGGCCCGACAGTCATGCTGCCTGGGGTGATCATCGTTTTCTCTCTGATATTAGGGATGAAACTGGGGGATTCATTTAAATCTGYGATTCATATTGGTATTGGCTTTGTCGGGATCGGTCTGGTCATTGGCCTGATGCTCGACTCCATCGGCCCTGCGGCAAAAGCCATGGCAGAGCATTTCGAAATTAACCTGCAGGTCGTCGATATTGGCTGGCCGGGCTCGTCGCCAATGACCTGGGCATCACAAATCGCGCTGGTCGCTATTCCGATTGCGATCGGTGTGAACATCGTCATGTTGCTGACGCGTATGACACGTGTCGTCAATGTGGATATCTGGAATATCTGGCACATGACTTTCACCGGTGCCATGTTGCACCTCGCCACCGGTTCTTACTGGCTGGGGATCATGGGGGTCGTTTTGCATGCGGCATTCATCTACAAGCTGGGCGACTGGTTTGCAAAGGATACGCGTGACTTCTTTAATCTGGACGGTATTGCCATCCCCCATGGTTCCTCGGCGTATCTCGGCCCGATTGCGGTACTGGTTGATACCCTCATTGAGAAGATTCCAGGGCTGAACAAAATTCACTTCAGCGCTGATGATGTGCAAAAGCGTTTCGGTCCGTTCGGTGAACCCGTCACCGTCGGTTTCGTGATGGGGCTGATTATTGGTTACCTCGCGGGATACGACGTCAAAGGCGTATTGCAGCTGGCCGTTAAAACCGCTGCGGTTATGCTTCTGATGCCACGAGTCATCAAACCGATAATGGACGGTTTAACGCCCATTGCCCGCCATGCCCGTACACGTCTGCAAGCCCGCTTTGGTGGACAGGAGTTCCTGATTGGTCTGGATCCGGCTTTATTACTCGGTCATACCGCCGTTGTTTCAGCCAGCCTGATTTTTATTCCTCTGACAATCCTTATCGCCGTGCTTGTCCCGGGAAATCAGGTCTTGCCATTTGGTGACCTCGCCACTATCGGCTTCTTCGTTGCCATCGCGGTGGCCGTGCATCAGGGCAACCTGTTCCGCACGCTGATTTCGGGTTGCATCATCATGAGCATCACACTGTGGATAGCGACGCAGACCATTGATTTACATACCCAACTGGCTGCAAATGCGGGTGCACTCACGGCTGGAGGAAGAGTAGCTTCAATGGATCAGGGCGGCTCGCCGATCACGTATTTACTCATCCAACTTTGCACGCTCAAAAACATCGCCGGGCTCAGCATCATCGGCATTATTTACGCCATCGGTGTATTCCTGACATGGCGTCGCGCCCGTCAATTCACACAAACAGAAAAGCGGGCAGCCGCTTCACTGGCTAACTCTTAATTTTTCATCCCGGCGGGGGGAAATCCCCCGCTTAAGGAATCTGACTATGAAATCAGTTGTTGTACATGCTGACAGCAGAATAACTATTGAAGAGCAACCGGCTCCCACGCTGAGTGCACCCGATGAGGTTCTGGTTCGCATTGCCTACTCCGGGCTTTGCGGATCCGATATCCCGCGTATTTTCGCCAGCAGTTCACATTTTTATCCCATCACATTAGGCCACGAATTCAGTGGTCACGTCGTTAGCACCGGAGAAGAAGTCAGCGATTTATATGAGGGGGATGCCGTGGCCTGCGTACCTTTATTGCCATGCTTTCAGTGCGAAGAGTGCCGCAAAACAGCGTATTCCCAATGTAAGCATTATCAATTTATTGGCTCCCGACGGAGTGGCGGCCATGCTGAATTTATCGTGGTTTCGCGTAAAAACTTATTTAAATTGCCGGAGAATTTTTCACTTCTGCAAGGCGCTTTTTTGGAACCGCTCACCGTTGGCTTGCATGCCCTGAAGCTGGCAGGAGGCTGTGAGGGTAAAGAAGTGATAGTCATTGGAGCCGGCACCATCGGGCAGTTGCTTATTCAGGCAGCCAGCGCCCTGGGGGCTAAATCGGTGACAGCGATCGATATCAATCCGCAGCGCCTTTCCCTGGCGCAGGAAACAGGTGCCAGCCACGTTTATAACAGCGCAATATGCAACGCCGATGAAATCCGCCAGCAAACTCATGAACGGCGCTTTAATCAGCTGATTATTGAAACAGCAGGCACAGCGCAAACCGTGGCCTTGTCTCTCAATATCGCAGGCCCCAAAGCGCAAATCGCGCTGGTCGGCACCTTACACAAAGACCTGACTTTAGACGTCACTACTTTCGGCCATATCCTGCGCAAAGAGCTGACCTTGCTCGGCAGTTGGATGAACTATTCCTCTCCGTGGCCGGGCAGTGAGTGGCGACTTGCCATACAGCTTTTTGCTGAGAATAAACTAAACCTGGCCCCCCTGATCGCCAGTGTTGCCCGTCCCGCAGAGTTTGTCAGGGACGTCACGGCACTGGCTGGCAAGCCGATGACGGGAAAGATTTTGCTGGATATGACGGGAGGCTAAGAAAATGTATCTGATTTCAAACAGGGAAATGCTGCTCGCAGCTCAGCGCGGAGGTTACGCCGTCCCGGCTTTCAACGTTCACAACCTCGAGACGGTACAAGTCGTGGCAGAAACGGCGGCAGCCATGAGTTCTCCGGTGATCCTTGCCGGAACGCCGGGGACATTCAGTTATGCAGGTACAGACTACCTGATCTCGATATGCCATGAGGCTGCGCGGAAGTATCGCATTCCACTGGCGCTGCATCTGGACCACCATGAAGATCAGGGCGATATCGAAAACAAAGTCCGGTCGGGGATCCGCTCCGTAATGATTGATGCTTCACATTTCCCGCTGGCAGAAAACATCCAACACGTGTGTGAAACTGTACGGTTGTGTCATGCCTTTGATGCCAGTGTCGAAGCAGAACTCGGCCGTCTTGGCGGGCAGGAAGACGATCTGGTGGTAGACGAAAGCGACAGTTTTTTCACCGATCCCGTTGTGGCCAGGCACTTTGTTGAATCCACACGCATTGACTCGCTGGCCGTTGCGATTGGCTCCGCGCATGGTCTGTATCAGGGCGAACCGAAACTGGACTTCTGCCGCCTTGGGCAAATCCGTCAGCAGGTCGATGTCCCGCTGGTCCTGCATGGTGCGTCCGGTATTCCTGAAAGCATGATCCGTGAGGCAATAGAACTTGGGATTTGCAAAGTCAATATTGCGACCGAGCTGAAAATCGCATTTGCTGGCGCGGTAAAAGAGTATTTTGCACAACATCCGGATGCTAATGATCCCCGCAAATACATCGTGCCTGGAAAACTGGCGATGCAAAAAGTTGTTGAGGAAAAAATCAGGATCTGTGGTAGTGCCGGATGCTTATAACTGGCCTGTATTAACGAAGCGGGCTAAGCGCCCGCTTTCCGGATTTTTATTAAAGCGCCGGTTGCAGGCGTCATTCCATTCTGATTTTATGGAAGTTCATTGAGAGTAAAATGGAAACGCTATGACCACCCTTAACCACTTCGGCCAACCCATTGGTGATGCCCTTCCCGACTGGCAACCCCGCGAACGACCTTCTCATGTTCAGCTTGACGGCCTCTGGTGTCGTCTGGAGCCTCTGAACGCTGAACGCCATAGTCAGGATCTCTTCAGGGCCTGGCACAGCATTGATGATAATCGCGACTGGACATATCTCTCCGTCGATCGTCCTGCGACCCAGGCTGATTGCGATCTGTTTATTTCTCAACAGGCCAGAAGTGAGGATCCCCTGTTCTTTGCGGTTGTCGATATGCAGACACAACGCGCAGTCGGCAGTGTTTCTCTGATGCGCATTGATGCGGTGAATGGCGTTGCCGAAATTGGCTGGGTGAACTGGTCTCCGCTGATGAAACGCACGCGTTTTGGCACTGAAGCAATTTATCTGCTGCAACGCTATCTGTTCGATACGCTGAAATATCGCCGCTGCGAATGGAAATGCCACAGCCTGAATGAGCCATCAAAACTGGCCGCACAGCGTTTTGGTTTCCACTATGAAGGTATGTTCCGTCAGGCCATCATCAATAAAGGCCACAACCGTGACACCTGCTGGTATTCCGTTCTCGACTATGAATGGCCAGCGTCGAAAGCCGCGTTTGAACGCTGGTTAAGCGCAGATAATTTCACGCCGGAAGGTCAGCAAAAACAACGGCTGGAAACACTGCGTGGGTGAATATTGCCTGCGCTATTCACTGACGCAGGCGGGGGTTTGACCGCCAGGGGGATTTACAGTGCAGTCAGCACGGTAATATCAGGCCACGCATAGATTATGTTAGGCGAGCGCCAGAGTGGCCCGGCATCGGTATATCGTCCGGCTTCGCGGCCACCTAAAGCCTGGTAAAAACGAATGGCCGGTTCGTTTCCTTCGACAACGCCCAACCCTGCGCTGCGAAAACCTTCAGCGGAAAGATGCTTTGCGGCTTTGGCGATCAACAGTCGGCCAATTCCCCGACGTTTAAATGCCGGAGAAACATACAGAAATTTGATTTCTGCCATGTCGCCAAATTCCGGGTTTGAGGAAGCCGAAGCCAGACAAAATCCGGCGAATGCTCCATCAGTTTCCGCAATAAAAATGCCCTGACCGTCAGCAGGATGTGCAAATTTATCCTGCCAGAACGCTTGCCGACGCGGTACATCGAGAGCCACAAAAGCCTCCGGAGGAGCAAGCTCACGATAAGTATCACGCCAGATGGCAACATGTAATTGAGCAAGAGCATCGATATCTTTGGGTTCAGCAATCCGTAAAGTGCAGGCTGGCACGGCATCCCTCGTTATAAAAAAGTTCATGAGATCATAAAGTCTGCTCAGTATAGTCAGCCCTTCTCTTCCCGCGCCAGCAAACTGCGTTTTCGTTCTACCCCCCAGCGGTAACCGGAAATATTGCCACCGGTTTTCACCACCCGATGGCACGGGATGGCGACCGCCAGCAGGTTCGCGGCGCAGGCCCCGGCCACCGCGCGGACGGATTTCGGCGAGCCAATTTTGTTGGCGATCTCGGCATAGCTGGCTGTTGTTCCCGGCGGAATATCACGCAATGCCTGCCAGACACGCTGCTGGAAAGCCGTGCCGCGAATATCCAGCGGCAAATCCAGACCCATCTCTGGCGCTTCCACAAAGCCGACGACCAGGGCAATACGCTGCTCGAAAGCCGGATCACCGCCCAGTAATTCTGCCTGCGGAAAACTGTTTTGCAGTTCGTTAATCAGCTTTTCAGGATCATCTCCCAGCAAAATGGCGCAGATCCCCCGCTGACTTTCGGCGACCAGTATATCGCCGAGAGAAGATTTGCCGATGGCAAACCAGACGCGTACATCACGGCCGCCGGAGCGGAAATTTTGCGGCGTCATACCCAGTGTCGCCACGGAGGTTTCGTAAAACCGGCCATCAGAAGGATAGCCCGCCGCGTGGATCGCCTCGGTGACCGTCGCAGAATCTGCCAGTTTTTCACGTACCCGGCGTGCTCGCTGCGCCTGTTGGTACTCTTTAGGTGTCACGCCGGTTTGTGCTTTAAACAGGCGATGAAAATGATATGCGCTGATGCCCACTTTGGCAGCCAGCTGATTCAGCGTCAACATGTCGGCTGATTGTTCCAGCAACCGGCAGGCCTGAGCCACACGCTGAGCATGAAACTGTGCCAGTGAAATCAGCCCCTGACGGCAACGCTTGCAGGGACGGAATCCTGCCTGTTCTGCGGCTTCGGCATCATCAAAATAGATAACATTTTCCGGATTAGGCTGCCGCGACGGACACGACGGTGCGCAGTAAATTCGGGTGGTTTTTACCGCATAAACAAATTTGCCGTCCGCATTCGCATCACAGTTGACGACCGCCTGCCAGCGAGGATCCTGGCTCTGCACACAGGCAATATTTCCCCATGCCTTATCTTTGATGACTTCTGTTTTACCTGACATTTTATGCCTCACGTTTGCGACTGGATAACTGCCAGCATAAATCGCCGTGAACACCCGCGCCCTCCGGCTCTTGCTTTCTCATTCAGCGCGGCGCCCTCAGCCTGCAACCGGTTTTAAGGGCGTTTCGAGGATCATCTGATAAAAAGCCAGATCCAGCCAGCGATCAAATTTGAAAGCCGCCTGTTTAATCGTGCCGGTATGGATGAATCCATTTTTTTCGTGCAGGGCAATACTGCCACTGTTAGCCGCATCAATGGCGCCAATCAGCGTATGCACGCCCCGTTCACGGGCAGCTTCCACCAGTGCGCTTAGCAGGATTTTTCCCAACCCTTTTCCACGATGATCTTTATGGATATAAATCGAATGCTCGACCGAATATTTATACGCAGGCCAGGCGCGGAACGTGCCATAACTGGCAAAACCCAGTAACGTCCCCTGCGCGTCTTCCAGCCCAATCACCGGAAAGTTATGGGTCAGTTTAGTGGCAAACCACGATGTCATGCTGTCGATATGGCGTGGCTTATAATCATAAAGCGCCGTAGATGTCAGAATCGCATCATTAAAGATATCCAAAATTGCGACAGCATGCTGGCGTTCAGTGCAGGTAATCATTTTCATCAGTCGTTCCCCGGTGGCTTCCGTTATGCACTCAATTCCACTATAGTAGAATTATTTCCACAAAAGTAAACAACGGAACTTACCTCATGTCAATCGACCAATTGATCGCCACGCGCCTGCAGGCTTTGCGAAAATCTCAGGGTTTAAGCCTCGAACAACTGGCCAGCAGTTCGGGCGTCAGTAAGGCAATGATTTCGAAAATTGAGCGGCAGGACAGCAGCCCGAGCGCCAGTCTGTTAGGCCGCCTCGCGGCCAGTCTGGGCGTGTCGCTGGCGCAGTTGCTGTCAGAAGATAACGAGCAGCCTGCACCCTTGCGCCCGCTGGCGCAGCAGGAAGTCTGGCAGGATCCGGATATCGGTTATCTGCGCCGTCAGGTGACGGCGCATGAGGAAAACGGCGGCGCGGAACTGGTCGAAATTACGCTGCCAGCGGCGGCTCGCGTCAGTTATCCGGGCTGGAGCCATCAGGCCTATAAACAACGTTTATGGATGGTGGAGGGGTCGCTGACGATTGATTATGGTGCTGAAAAATATGCGTTAACCGCGGGTGATGCGCTGACGTTCGGCGTTGATTTGCCCATCACATTCAGTAATCCCGGCACCAAGCCCTGCCGGTATCTGCTGGTCATGAGCGACAAATAGCCTCCACGCTGTCCAGCAGCGCCAGCGCACGGTCACGCTGACGGCGAAAGCGCGTTGCCATCATCAGCCACATTTCCGGCGAGGTATCTTCCCGCCGTGCAGCCAGTTCCTGAAAACCGGGGAACGCACCGCCGCGATAACTCAGATCGTAATGGAAGTCATCCACGGAGCTGTAACGCAGGCGATGTAAACCGGCGATCGCCTGTTTCAGTTGCCGCTGCCAGGTCTGCGGATCCGCCTGCCAGTTCGTGGTCAGTTCGCTCAAAACAGGCTGTAATTGTTGTAATTTTTCAGCCACGGTAAAGAGATCAAATTCAGGTGAAATTGTGGCGGCGAGTTCTGCCAGCGATTGCTGCAAACCGTTCAGGTAAGCCAGCGGATCAAGCGGCAGCGCGGGTTGTGTCAGCAGGCCTTCCAGCCAGTGCGCGTGGATTTGCGTATCGCGCCAGAGAATATTCAGATCCACTTTATCGTAAGTGTCGTCTTGCGTGTGCCACCACCAGCCGCCGCCGCTGCCCGGCGACTGACTGTTTTTTTCCAGCGGGACTTCACGAAAGGCAAAATGCAGTGGCAGACCGCACCCCCAGAATGACTGATCGCCGCCTTTGCCCAGGGGGGTAATGCGCTGCGCCGGTTCACCGGTCACGGCTTTCACCGCCGCATTTAAAAAGGTCTGTGATTCCGCACCACTGGCATTGAGCACAACATTCACCGCATCCTTACACCCCGGCGAATCGACGTTAATATGCGCCACGCAATGCTGTTTCAGTTGCTGGCGGTAGTTGTCAGCGTACCAGGCCGAGCCACCATAACGGGCATTGGAATGGCCGGGCCACCAGATAATCCGCAGTCCGCGCAGCAACGTTTGTGGTTGCTGATGAATATGAATTGCCATCGCCAGACAAAGCGCATTACCGGTCGCGTTATCCGTGACGCCTTCGTGCCAGGAATCATAATGTGAGGAAAGGAGAACGAACTCCGGCGAACTGCCGGGAATTTCCACCACCGGCATGCTGCATTCAGCAACGTGAAAATTCAGTTCCGTGGCGATTTCCAGCGTCATCAGCGGGTGTTGCTGATACTGCGCCAGCAAACGCTGACCATCCTGATGATTAACGGAAATCACCGGCAAGCGCGGATAACGCAGAAAATCATCCGGTTCCGGCGTCCCCCAGACCGGCCCGACGGTTTCTTCATGCAGTGCGGTTTCAGCCGACCCCCAGATATGGATAAGTCCGGCGGCACCTGCAGCGCACAGGCGTTGCACGTAATCTTCAAAGCCCTGCCCCGCAATCACAATTTTGCCTTTTACGTCCTGCGCCCAACGTTGCCATTCAAGATCGGTACGCGGCTGACAGGCGCCGTCATCGTGATAACCCTGTGCTTCCACGCCCTGCGGAAAATGGGCCGAGAACGAACGGGTTTTGGCGTCGCACTGCCATTGCGGAAATTCAGGCAGCCGCAATCTTCCGGCCAGGGGATCGCTGAGATACAGCGGGCACTGCATCAGCCGCGCATCCAGTCCGTGATCCTGCAACACAGACACCATGTGCTGCGCCGCCCGTTGTGCATCATCGCAGCCGGAAAGCCGGTGCAACCCGGAAAACTCGCGCAACAGGTCATCCATCAGCGGTAACAAATGCTCACGAACAGGCGGGCACAAACTCATGATTATTTAGCCTTTTCCTGATGAACGGATATATCCAGCGGACCGAAGTATTGCGTCTTAATCTTTTCCCAGGTGCCGTCGGCAATGATTTTCGCCAGCCCGTCATTGAGCAGTTTTTTGATATGGTCGTCGCCTTTACGCAGACCGTACGACGAACCGATACTGAACAGTTTGTCGTCGCGCACTTCCGGGCCGGTCAGGGTAAAATTCTTGCCTTCCGGTTTGTTGAGGAAACCAAAGGTCACCGCCACCGCCGGGCTGAGCGCGCCGTCTAAACGACCGGCCACCAGATCCTGATAAATGGTGTCCTGATCGGCATATGCCACCACATCCACCCCTTTCGGCTGCCAGAAAGTATTGGCATACATTTCCTGAATCGACCCCTGCTGAACCGCGATACGCTTGCCCTGCAACGATTCCGGCGTCGGCAACAGCGGACTGCCTTTTTGCACCACCAGTTTGGTCGGAATGTGATACACAAAATCGCTGAAGTCGATCACTTTGCGACGTTTTTCGGTCGCACCCTGCGGCGAAATGAAATCCACTTTTTTGGCGATCAGCGAAGGAATTTCAGCGTCAAAGCTGCTGACCACATAGTCACATTTCACTTTCATCTCTTTGCAGATGGCATTGGTGACGTCAATTTCAAAGCCGGTCGGCGTGCCCGCCGCATCACGGAACTGGAATGGCGGATAACTTAAATCTGCGCCGACACGCAAAGTTTCGCCTTCGGCATGTGCCAGCGCACTGCCAAACGTCAGGGCCATAACGGCAGCCGCCAGTGTTTTTTTCATCATTATCCTGTCCTCTTACCCAAGGTTATTATTTTGATTGTTAAGTTAAAAATGAGACTTCCAGTTTAAAAACTCTTCCCGCACGGCCTGAAGTTTTGCGCCGTCCTGACATAAATCCACTGTCGTCATCGCCAGCGCTTTTGCCGCCTGCAACATGGCCTGCAAACCGGCCCCGGAACCGGCCGCTTTGGCAAATTCCGGTGTATGCGGCAGCACATCACCGATACGGATATACGGGTGGATCGCCGCTGTTATCTGACTGACATTGCCGATATCCGAAGAACCGATCCCGCCACTGAGCGGCGGCGGAACCACTTCCACACCCAGAATGTCCAGATTCTGTTTAAAGTATTCCGCCAGCGTCAGATTGTTATTGCGCTCGGCGTAGGTCAGCCCTTCTTCAACTTCCAGCCGCGCACCGGCCATCAGCGCCGCGCCCTGTGCCGCATCAAACACTTTTTGTTTAACAATGCTCAGCCCTCTGACCGTACTGGCCCGCATCAGGAACTTCGCCTCCGCATAAGCCGGAACAATATTGGTCGCGCTGCCGCCGTCGGAAATGATGCCGTGCACGCGCACATCGTCGGTGAACATTTGACGCAGGGCGTTAATGCCGTTGAAAGTGTGGATCACCGCATCGAGTGCGCTGATGCCGTTTTGGGGTGCCGACGCCGCATGCGCCGCTTTGCCATAGAACTTAAACACCGCATCGACACACGCCAGCCCGCCGCGCACCACCATGGTTTTGTCGCGCGGATGGAACATCATTACGGCGTCCACATGGTCGAAAATGCCTTTCTCGCTGAGAATAATTTTGCCGCCGCCCTCTTCTTCTGCCGGTGTGCCGATCACTTCCAGCCTGCCGGTCAGCAGATGCGATTGCTGTTTCAGCGCCAGCGCGGCCGTCACGGATGCCGTGCCAATCAGGTTATGTCCGCAGGCATGCCCCAGATCCTTCAGCGCATCGTATTCCGCCAGCAACGCGATCACCGGCCCCGGCTTGCCACTGTCATAGGTTGCGCGAAACGCCGTCGCCAGGCCGCCAGGTTGTTCCTCAATCTCAAACCCCGCCGCGCGCAGTGGTGCAATCAGTGCCGCTGCGGATTCGACTTCCTCAAAGCTGAGTTCAGGGTTGGCATGAATATTCATCGCCAGCGCGCTGGCCTGCGCGGCGAGTGAATCCACAGCCGCAATAATCTGAGTTTTCGGTTCCCCGGCGTGATGAACTGATGTAGTGCAATTCGACATGTTTATTCCCTGCGATGGTGCAAAAACCAAAAATTATTTTCGGATGAATACAATCTGGCACTGCGATAAGACGTCTCTGTGCCTTACAGAAATAGGGCTTTTGACGTTTTCGGTCAAATTGAGCCTTTTTATCTGTTGCGTCTTTTACGCAAAAATTATTTTATGGCTGAGGGATTTTACTGGCGGCGGAAAACGATGAACGAGAAAGACTGGCTGATATTGCGGGCGGTATATCAGCATAAAAACATTACCCGGGCGGCAGAGCAGCTTTATACCTCGCAGCCCGCGCTCAGTTACCGTTTGCGCCAGATTGAACGCAAGCTGGCGATCCGTCTGTTTGAAGAAGGACAAAAAGGACTGGTTTTCAGCGCGCAGGGGGAATATCTCGCGCAATACGCGTTGACCGTGCTCAACGATTTACAGCAACTGAAACTCAATCTGCACAGTCTGGATCAGGAACAGCAGGGAGAGATTTCGCTGGGCGTGTCGAGCAACTATGCAGCGTACCGTCTGCCACCATTACTCAGCCAGTTCCGGCAGACGCATCCGGGGATCCGCGTGAATCTGATGAGTGGTTTTAGCGAGGAAATCATTCAGAAACTGTTGCGCGGGGAAATTGATATGGCGCTGGTCAAGGACGATTTTAACTGGAAGGAAGGCAAGCATCTGATTGAGGAAGATGATTACGTACTGATCAACAGTCAGGATTTTGATTTCGCCCTGCTGCCGCACATGCCACAGATAAAAATTCATCACGGCCCGCACGTGACACAACTGATTGAGCGCTGGTGGAATGCCAACTTTTCCCATGCGCCGACTATCACGATGGAAGTCGACAAACTGGAAGTGTGCATGGCGATGGTGGAACACGGGCTGGGTTACGCGATTGTCGCCACTTATTTACCGCTGCCGGAGCATTTTTACCGCCGCCCGATTAACGTGGACGGCGCGACGGTAAAAAACCGCACCTGGCTGCTGCACCGCCATAACCTGAACGCCACGCCGTACATGCAGGCGTTTATTCATCTGTTACAGACGGCACAGCACGGGCTGACGCCCCGCTGATCAGAGATCTAACGTGCCGTCGATCAGCGTACAGGTATCGCCACCGATCCAGGGTTCGCCATCCACAAACGTGACCGTCACGCGGCCATCGCGCTGGAGTTTGGTGCCCTGCCGCACGCGGTAGGTTTGTGCCATGTGAGCGCCATCCGGGAAATTCGCCGCTTTCAGCACCCGGGCCAGACAGGCATTGGCGCTGCCGGTGACCGGATCTTCTTTCAGCACACCGTCCTCATCGATAATCGCCCGCACTTCATAATCCGCCGGGCCATTTTTATCGTGTAAACCGTACACCGCGATACCGTTAATCCCGAGTTGTTTTTGTAGCTGGCTGACTGCTGCGGCATCGGCGGTGATGTTCAGGCAATCCTGCGCACTTTCCATCCGTACGACCAGCCAGATGATGCCCATATCAACCGCAACCGGCATGACATCAGCCTGAATATTACCGCCGCGCAGCGCGGTTTCCAGCAAGGTGTGATGTTCAGCCGCCAGCGGTTTCATCTGCGCAGGCGGCGCGGAAAATGCCTGACCGCCATATGCCAGTTGCTTCACCTGCACCAGCCCGACACCGCATTCCTGCACCAGATATCCCGCGTTTTTTGGCTTCAGCCCGCTTTGCAACAGCGCGTACGCCGTGCCCAGCGTCGGATGTCCGGCGAACGGCAGCTCTTTGTCGGTCGTAAAAATCCGCACACGGTAATCCGCTTCGGGTGAAACCGGTTTGAGCACAAACGCCGTTTCCGCCAGATTGGTCCAGCGGGCCATCGCAAACATTTCGGCATCCGTCAGTCCTTCCGAATCCAATATCACGGCCAATGCATTGCCTTTGAGTGGCTCAGCGGTGAACACATCAACTTGTTTAAAACGGCGCAGGCGGGTCATAGCAAATCCTTTTAAATCATTAAGAAAGAGAGGGCAAACTGACTGAGTTTAGGAATATTTCGATAAGTTATCGAGAAAAATGTCAGCCGCTGTCGGCTGACCTATGCTTAATAACGTCGTTTCCAAAATATCCTAAAAACATAAGGAACAGAAAGATGCCCGTGAAGGATTTAATTGGTATTGGTATCGGCCCCTTTAATTTAAGTCTCGCCGCCATGGCAAAAGACACAGAAAAACTCAACGCCGCTTTCTTTGATGCTAACCCGGAATTCAGCTGGCATCCCGGTATGTTATTACCCACGGCGACCATGCAGACCTACGTCCTGCAGGATCTGGTCACTACCGTTGCGCCGCGCAGCGAATTTTCGTTTATTAATTATCTGGTTGATCAGAAGAAGATTTACCGTTTTCTGGCCACGGAACAGCTGATCATCAGCCGCGATGAGTTTTCCGACTATCTGCGCTGGGCGTGTGACCGCATTGCGGGTTTGCATTTTTCCGAACCGGTTGAGCGCATTGATTTCGACGATAAGCGACAGGAATTTATCGTACAGAGTGAAAAAGGCGAGCACCGCGCGCGCAATATTTGCCTCGGCACCGGCCATGCGCCGTGGATCCCAAAACCGGCACGGGCGGCGCTGGGTGATAACTGTTTTCACGCCGCAGAAATAGAACTACGTGAGCCAGATTTCACCGGTAAACGTGTGGTTGTTGTCGGCGGCGGACAAAGCGGTGCCGACATCGTTCTCAACGCGCTGAGCGGCCACTGGGGCGAGTTCACCGAACTGAGCTGGATATCACGACGCCCTAATTTCCAGCCGCTGGATGAATCCATTTTCACCAATGAGTATTTCACGCCGGAGTATGTGAATTACTTTTATACGCTGCCGGAAGAGGTGCGCGAGCAGGAAATCGAAACACAAAAACTGCCCTCTGATGGCATCAGTTATCACACGCTCGAAGACATCTACAAGCAGCTTTATCACCGTTTCGATGTGCTGCATCAGCGGCGTAACGTGCGTTTGTTGCCGCACCGTGCACTGGATCATATCGTGCGTAATGCGGCCGGCGATTTCAGTTTGCAGGCAAAACACGGGCTGGAAAAATGCGAGGAACATTTCAGTGCCGATATTGTGATCCTGGCAACCGGCTACCGTCCCGGTTTGCCGGATTATCTCGAGCCATTGCTGGATCGTATTCCTTATGACCGCGAGCAGCATCTGCCGCTGCAGCCGAATTTCAATCTGCGCTGGGACGGCCCGGAGCAGAACCGCATTTACGCGGTGAATGCCGGTATTCACAGCCACGGCAGCGCCGAGGGGCAACTGACACTGACTGCGTGGCGATCGGCGAAAATTCTCAATCATCTGCTGGGCGAAGCGCATTACGATCTGCGGCCGGTGCCTTCACTGGTGCAATGGTGGTCGGACGACGCGGGTAAGAAATAGCAGGCACAAAAAAGCGGAGCATCAGGCTCCGCTTTTCCTTTACTGAATTGAATTAAACACATCAGACATAAAAATAGATGGCTAAAAAGTGGCAGGCGCTGCCGCCAAGCACAAATCCGTGCCAGATCGCGTGGCCGAACCGAAAACGTTTCGAGGCGTAGAAAATAACGCCCAGCGTGTATATCACGCCGCCCAGCGCCAGCAATATCACACCGCCAAGAGAAAGTGTGGTCGCAAGCTGGTAAATCACAATCAGTGACAGCCAGCCCATCGTCAGATAGGTGACCAGCGAAAGCACCTCAAAACGGTGCGCGAATGCCAGTTTAAAAATCACGCCGAACAGTGCCAGCCCCCAGATCACCGCCATTAATCCTTTTGCCAGCGGGGAGTTAAGCCCGATCAGCAGGAACGGCGTGTAGGTTCCGGCGATCAGCAAATAAATCGCGCAGTGATCAAGTTTTTTCAGCCAGTATTTGGCTTTCTGATGCGGTATCGCGTGATACAGCGTGGAGGCCAGATACAGCAAAATCATGCTGCCGCCGTACAAACTATAACTGGTGATCGCCATGGCGCTGGCGTTATCGCCTGTCGCCTGAACCAGTAACAACACCAGTCCGACAATCCCGAAAACCAGACCAACGCCGTGACTCAGGCTGTTGGCAATTTCTTCGGCCCACGGATATCCCTGTGGGGATGGAGACAACTTACCCATACGTTGAGAATCCTCAAGACAAAAAAGGGAAAATGATTGTTAATAAAACGGTTCAACAGAATCAGATTAACTGAGAACCATTCCAGTGTACATCTGTAAGCTTAAAATGAGTATTATCTGATGTAACAGTCTCTTAGGCAGATCATCATTTCATTCACCCCGTTGTGTGAAGCCCTTCAATTCATTCAATTTGTTTATAATTCATTCAGATTACATTTTTGAGACACATGCATTTTCCGCACCCAAAAACATGATTTTTTTATATCAAGCGACTAAGGTGTAGCGGAAAAGTGAAATAACGCCGTTTACCATGCCGTCAATATGACTAAGGTTTTAGTATGTCTGCAGCCACTACCCCGCTGAATTTCGGCGCAATGACCGAAGTTTTTCAGTTCCTGATGGAAATCGACAAACTGAAAAGCGTGCAACGTCGCACCAAAGTGTTAGGCACTGAGCGTCAGGAAAACTCCGCAGAACATAGCTGGCATTTCGCCGTGGCAGCAATGTCCCTGGCCCCTTTCGCACCGGAAGGCGTTGATATCAATAAAGTCATCCGTATGGCTTTGATCCACGACATCGTCGAAATCGATGCCGGTGATGTGCTGGTTTACGATCTCGCTGCCCGCGCAGCAGTTCACGATCAGGAAATCATTGCCGCGAAACGCCTGTTCGGCCTGCTGCCTGCACCGCTGAACACACAATTCCTGGATTTGTGGAATGAATACGAAGCGGGTGAAACCCCGGAAGCGCGCTTTGCGCTGGTGATCGACCGCGTGATGCCGATGATCATGAACCTGAATAATCAGGGGCAGAGCTGGGTGGAGAACAATATCCGTCTGGAGCAGGTGTTAGCCCGTAATGCCTTTATCGCCGATATCCATCCTGAACTGTGGCTGCATATCCGCAGTCATCTGGATAACGCCCATCAGCAGGGCTGGCTGAAGTAATTTTTTTGCTCCTTCCCTCGTAAAGGGGAAGGAGCGAGATCACCTACTTTGGAACAGTCAGTGCCGTTGATTCCACATAAGGTTTCATGATGGTGTCGGCGTCTTTCTGTGCCTGTGCCGCCGCCGCTTCCGGCGTGACTTTCTCATCATTAACCAGCGCCGCAAGCTGATTTTCCATCGCCTGACGCACCGCCACGGTTTCATACGTCGCATACCACGGATAGGCGTATTTCAGCTGCTCCAGCGCAATCGCCGCACGCGGATCTTTCGCCAGATATTCTTTCATTTCCGGTGTGTCATAAGACGCCATACGCGGTGAAAAATAGCCGGTAAAGCGGCTCCAGGCACCGTTCACTTTCGGGCTGACCAGATATTGCAGGAAGGTGTAAGCCGCTTTTTTCTGGTCATCGGAAATGCCTTTAAAACTCACCAGACTCGCCCCGCCGATGGTGACACCGTTACGCACTTTGGCAGGCATCATCGCCACGCCCAGCTCAAAATCTTTAGTATTTTCACGCATAAAGCCCAGTGCGCCGGTGCTCAGCATCGCCATGCCGAGTTTGCCGGAAAAGAACGCCGCGCTGATTTGCTTGGAGTTCAGCACACCCGACGGCATCACTTTGTCGCGGTATACCAGATTCTGCCAGAAGCGCAGCGCGCCCAGGGTGGATGGTTTGTCGTAATACACTTCGCCCGGATAATCGGCGTTGTAATACTGGCCGCCATTGGCGCGGGTCAGTGCCGACAAAATCCAGCCGCCGTAGTCATCGTTGGTCGATGGCAACATGATCCCCCACTGACCTTTCGCCGAATCCGTCAGCTTTTTCGAGTCTTCCAGCAATTCATCCCAGTCTTTCGGCGGCGCGGTAATGCCTGCGTTAGCGAACATCGTTTTGTTGTAATAGAGAATAGGCGTCGAATTATGGAACGGGATTGCGTAAGTGACGCCGTTAAGCTGAGCGTTCTGGCGCATGGCGGGCCAGAAGTTTTGCGTCAGGAACGGCGTGGCTTTCTGGTCGCCGAATTTGAACAGTTCGTCCATCGGCAGAATTTCGTTTTTGATCGCCAGATCCGCCGTGAAGTTAGCGGACATGATCACCAGCGCCGGTGGCTGGCCGGATTTCGCTGCCGCTTCGGCTTTCACTTTGGTGGTGTCATAACTGCCGGTAAATATCCCGCGCACTTCCACATCATTTTGTGACTGGTTAAATTCTTTGATAACGCGGGTCATTTCCATGGTCAGCTTGCCGTCAACCGGTGCAGGGAACATGAAATCGATATTTTCTTTGGCGGACGCCGTGCCTGCGGCAATAAAGCCGATGGCGAGCGCCAGCACAGATACTTTACGCATGATGGTGATTCTCCCGGTGCAGATTCTGCTGGTTTTGGCCTGAAAAAAGATGAAGGTCGTGCAAAGAGAAATACAAAGTAATGCGGTCGCCGGGTTGTGGAATGTCCCCGCTGTTTTCCCGCAACTGGTTTTTACGTACGTAACGGATTTTCCCGAGCGGCGTGTCGGCATGGCACAGATACTCCGCGCCGAGCAGCTCGCGATAGGTCAGCGTCGCCTGCAATTGCAGGCTTTCGCCTTCCACCGGCCGGTCGCTGATGTGTTCGGGTCTGATGCCCAGATACACCTCATCGAGCGCCTGCGCATGTTCAGTTTGCGGCAGACGGACCGGCTGGTTTTCGACTGTCAGCACGCCAGCGGCGCACGGCAGCAGAAACAGATTCATCGACGGGGTGCCGATAAATCCGGCGACAAACAGGTTGGCCGGGTGCGCGTACAGCGTTTCCGGCGCGCCGATTTGTTGCAAATGGCCTTTATCCAGCACGGCGATCCGATCCGCCATGGTCATGGCTTCCATCTGATCGTGAGTGACATAAACGGTGCTGGTTTTCAGTTGCTGATGCAGTTGCATGATGCCGTCACGCACTTCCGTGCGCAGCCGTGCATCGAGATTCGACAGCGGTTCATCCATCAGAAACAGCTTCGGATCGCGCACAATGGCGCGCGCCATCGCAACACGCTGACGCTGGCCGCCGGATAACTTACCGGGTTTACGTTTGAGCAACGGCTCCAGTTGTAATAATCCGGCGACACGATCCACCCGCGCCTGGTGCTGATCTTTCGGCTCATTGCGCATACGCATGCCAAAGGTGATGTTCTGTTCCACGGTCATGTGCGGGAACAGCGCGTAGTTCTGGAAGATCATTGAGAAATTTCGTTCGCGCGGCGACAGCCCGGAGATGTCATTGCCGTCGAGCATAATGCGCCCGTCGCTGACCTCTTCAAGACCCGCCAGCAGGCGCAACAGGGTACTTTTGCCACACCCCGACGGCCCGACCAGCACCAGAAATTCGCCGTCGGCAATCTCCAGCGACAGCTTATTCACCGCCGTGCTGCCTTCAAACTGTTTGGTAATATTTTCCAGACGAATGCCAGACATCATTGCTCATCCGCCGGGCAACTGATTTGCGCGTCATACAGATACGGCCCCGGATATTGCGACAGCGGATGCAGATAGCTGACCAGCCCGGTGTTATCCACCAGACGGTGCATCACGCAGGCCGCCGGTTCGAGGTTATAAAACGGTGCCGGATTGTGATGATAATACGGCACCTGATGCACCGTACCGGGAATGGTGGTGATGATCGCCTGTTTGTACTGGGTGAAAATCAGGCGGTGCGTGTGGCCGCAGAACACGCGAACCAGCGACGGGAAACGGTCGATCAGCGCCAGCAGCTGATCGCCGTTTTCGCAGGAAATCGCGTCCATCTGCGCCGAACCCACTTTCACCGGCGGATGGTGCATAAACACCGCCGTCGGTTTATCGCCGCCCTGCTCCAGCTGACCTTCCAGCCACGCCAGCGTTTCGAGCGTCAGGTACCCTTTCGATTCTCCGGCCAGGCTGGAATCGACAAACAGCAGACGCATCGGGAAATCATCGATGGCGTAACGCATATTTTGCGGGTCAGTACCGAGCTGCGGACACAACGGATGCAGCGCTTCCAGAAACTGCGCTTTGTCGTCGTGGTTGCCGGGAATGATAAACAACGGATAGCGCAGGTTGCCCAGCGTGCGGCGCGCCACCTCATATTCCTGCGGCAAACCGCAGTTAACGATATCGCCGGTGATCACCACCGCATCCGGTTGTTCTTCCAGCGCGTTAAGCTGGCTGACCACTTCGGCGTTACAGCCGTTCACATCGATAAAGTCATACAGTTTGCGGCCGTGGCTGCGAAAGTGCATGTCAGAAATCTGAGCTAAAAACATGGATGACTCCTTTATTTGATGCCCGAGAAGCCGAAGCTTTTCAGGAACTGTTTCTGAAAAATAATGAACGCCAGCATCAGCGGCAGGCACACCATCAGCGTTCCGGCAGTAATTAAGCCCCACTGCCCGCCCGATTCCGCACCCATCGCGAAAGACACCAGTCCGACGGTCAGCACCTGTTTGTCCGGATCGTTAAGCACCATCAGCGGCCACAGGTATTCATTCCAGTGATAGGTAATGCTGACAGTGGCAAAGGCGAGGATGGCGGGCCACGACATCGGGATCAGCACGCGGAACACCACCTGCCACCAGCGGCAGCCCTCCATCAGCGCGGCTTCTTCGATTTCACGGGGAATGCTGAGAAACGCCTGACGCATCAGGAATACGCCAAACGCTGAGGCGAAATACGGCATCATCACGCCGGTCAATGTATTGAGCAGCCCGAACTGTTTGAGGATCATCATGTTCGGCACCATCATAATCACCGGCATGATCATCAGCTGGATCAGCAGCAGGTAGAACAGTGTCTGTTTGCCGCGAAATTCGTGATATGCGAACACGTAACCGGCAGTGGTGATCGTCACCAGCTGAACCAGAAAGGTGCCGAAGGAGAAGAAAATGGTATTGGTGTAAAGCCGCAGCCAGTCGGCGCTGTCCCACGCATCACGGAAGTTTTGCAACGTCAGCGGGAAGCGCGGCAACAGCGAGGCCATATCCGGCGAAAAACTGCTTTCACTGAATGCTGACGACAGCATCCACAGGAAAGGCGCCATCCATAAAAAGGCCGCGCACAGCAGTAAAACCGGCAGTGTCGAACGGCGCGCACCGCGCAATAACATCGATGGCGAACGCACGCCCGCCCGCAATTTTTTACCGGTCATCACCGGCGCTTCAGACGTTTCAACGCTCATAGTGAGCTCCTCTTTCCAGCACACGCAGATTCAGCATCGAAAAACCAAACAGCAACACCAGCGTCAGGAATGTCGCCGCCGAAGCTTTGCCTAAATCATGGGTGTCATTCGCCAGACTCTGGATGTAATACAGCAAGACGGTAGTGGCGTTATTCGGCCCGCCCTGTGTCATCACTGCGACGTGATCTATCTGGGTAATCGAATAAATCAGCGCGATAGTGACCACAAAACTGATGGTCGGGCGCAGCAGCGGCAGCGTGATATAGAAGAAAACCTGCGGGCGCGACGCCCCTTCCATCAGCGCCGCTTCGCGTGCCGAGGCGGGGATCGACTGCAATCCGGCGAGGAAAAACAGCATGTAATAACCGGCGAATTTCCACACGCCGATCACGCTCAGCGCAATCAGCGCACTGTTGCTCATACCGAGATAATTGTTATTCATCGGCCCGAATGCTTTCGCCAGGTAGTAATCCAGCAGCCCCATACCGGGCATGAAAATGAACAACCACAAGGTGGCGGCACTGACCAGCGGGATAATCATCGGGAAGAAAAACGCGGTACGCAGCCAGCGGTTCAGCGAGGTGTTTTCCCACAGCGCAACCGCCAGCAGCAGCGCAAGAATAATGCCGGGCACCACGGTCATCAGGATGTACGCCAGATTATTGAGCAGCGCGCGCCAGAAGACTGAATCCTGGATCAGGCGCAGATAGTTTTGCAGACCGACAAACGGCGGCGCGTCTGACGACAGACGACTGTCAAACAGGCTGTCCGTCGCTGACTGAAATAAGGGGTAATAGGTGAATAAAAACAGAAAAATCAGCGTCGGCAGCAAAATCAGATAAGGGAACAACGTGCGGCGCATTACAGGGTACCGGTCAGCGAAATAAGGTGCCTATCCTGTCCTGCATTTGTGTCAGCCACATGGCGGGAATGTGATGGTTATTTGAATGAAATATGAGCATTGTTACTGAACAAAATAGAGGTCGGGTTTAAGATTGAACGGTAACATGCGGATAAAACCCCACTAAAATGGGGTTGAGTTGAGGTATATAAAGACAGAATCAGATTGGTTGGTAAAACTATAAATAGTTCCTTTAACTGTAAAATAGAGATATCTGCCCTTCAATTGCATTTGGACATTTGAATCTGAAGTAAAAAGAACAGAAGGATAATCTCTGACATCCGCCAGAAACTCTTTCTCTGTTTTTACAGATGGATAAAGATAATATTTATACGTATTTTGGGTCGTTGCACCCGCACTACCTTCAGTCACATAAAGGGTATTAAACTCGCCTATACTTTCCTTTCGTATAATCGTCTGTTCATAAGGTGAAAAATCTAATACCACCTTAATTAAATATCCCAGGAAAGCTATAACCAACACGATGAAAATATATATTTTCCTAAAAACCCGTTCTTTTGGCATAATCAATTCCTGCTCTTATCCATGTCTGATCTTTAGGATCATCCCAATGGGAGTTTGGTCCCTCATAAGAATCCCATTCAGGATCATTTGTACCTGCAAATTTTTGAGCCACGCCAGCACCTCTTAATAAAACACCAGGTGAAATACCTGCTGCTGTTCCTACAGCCCCGTAATGAAAATTCCCGAAATTTTCATATTTTCCACCCAACTGTTTATAGTCCCAGGGTCCATGATTCCTGACCTGATTATAGAAGCATATATAAGTTAATGCAGATGGACCTTTGTGTAAACGAGCCGTCATCATATGATTACTCATAGATATGCCTGGGGGGATGATTGCAGATATATCATAAGGAGGATGTTGATTTACACCTTCTACAGGGTGTCTGGACATAATTTACGCCCTTTCATTCCATGAGTCTGTGAACATGATGTTCCCATCGCAATGTTTCCACGTTATTTTTTCGTAACGGAGTTCAACAACTTCAAGATGATTGTGCTTTTCTTTGGTTGGATCTTTAATATCATGCATCAGCGGGGAAATGCTCACAACCTTAACGCCTTCGATAAATATATTGAAATACTCAACTTCTTGCCCTGCATCATTGATATGATACCATTTAAATTCTGCTGACTTTAAAGTTTGGCCTTTTGAAACCGCTTTATATAAATAAGGTGATGATGAATCAAACTCTTTTTGGAAAATCATCGCAGAATGATTACGCGTTGCTGTAATGCTTCCGGTTAAAGGGTCTGTTGGCAATCGTAAATTATGTGAAACCCTGTGACCTCAATACTACCTTCTCTATTATTTACATCCACAGACCCTTTGATTTCCGCACCGCCGTCATCTTTCAACCATAAACAAGCTGGAATTGCCATTTAAATATCCTTATTGAAATAATAAATTCACCATACAAACACTACCTCTTTGTAATTTAAAAATCAATCGCCTGACACAGTAATGCTTTCGCTTAACTATATGCAATAATAACCATCATCAAATTTAATATAATAAATTTTTATCTAAATTGAGAATATCTTTATTAGATCCCAGCCAATGCCTCCGCATTGATTTTGGACGTGTGAGTAAATTGTTATATATATGGTTAAAATAAAGTTGTAATAACGTTCAAGATAAAATCTGGAAGATGTCTCGCAGGAATAACGCAGTCGGCGCCCTCCCCTGCGAAGGGGAGGGTTGGGGTGGGGTATTAAAGCAAAATCAAAAAGTTGAAGTGTGCTTTGAAAAGAGTTAGCCCTTAAAACCCCCTCCCGGCCTCCCCCTTCGCAGGGGGAGGAGCAAAGAAAAACCCGCAGCTTTTGCATGGGGATGAGCAAAAGATTACCCCCCCATTTTCGCTTTCGTTAACGCAATCCCCGCCTTCTCTGACAACTCAAACAGTGCCGGAAGCAGATGCGCAGAGGCTTTCAGATAGGCGCTCACCTGCGAAACGCCTTCCGGCGGCAACAGTTCGCTATTTTCCAGCCCTTCACTCAGGCACAGCAAACCCTGGCAAAGCCCTTCAGCGGATTCAGACGCGACAGCGCCGAGATCGTAAAGCTGGGGATCGGTGAAATGGCTCAGATCCAAATCGGCAATCAGGGCACGGAAAACGGTGAGGGAATTTTCGGGATGGGTGGTTTCGGTAATTGAATCGGTCATTTTAAAGTCTCGAGTAAATTATGTTTTGCCCCACACGAGACGCTAACCTCGGGTGGTGGCTCAGACAGAGTTAGCGTTACCGGACTCGAAAACCGGCGCTTCTGAGAAGCCCCTGCCTGAACCACCATAATTTACAGGTGACTCAAAACCTGCGGCATTATGCCACAGTGCAATCGAGTAAATCTGATCCAGAACGCTAATTCTGACTACGGTTCTTCCGCAGCGAAGCGACTATATTCCTGCCATTTTTCGAATGAAATGAGCTGGATGGAATTACAGGAAGTTACTTTGAAATCTGGAAGATGTCTCGCAGGAATAACGCCGGTCGGCCCTCTCCCAACATCCCCCTTCGCAGGGGGAGGAGTAAAGAAAAACTCGCAACCTTCGCAGGGGTCCTGCTTCAAACCACCACAACTCCCATCCTCTCACGCGCTTCTTCGTATGTCGGCATCGATGCCGCCGCGCCTGCTCTTTCCACACAAACCGAGGCGTAGGCGGATGCGAACTGCGCGGCATCCGGGAGTGTGGCTCCGGCGGCGAGTTGGGAGGCCAGCGCGCCGTTGAAGGCGTCACCTGCGCCAGTGGTGTCGACCGGGGTCGCCGGACAGGCATGGATAATCTGCGTTTCGCCGTTGACTGAAAGCAATGCGCCCTGCGTGCCTAACGTGATGATCAGTGCCTGGATCCCTTTAGCGTGCAGCGCGTGGGCGGCGCGTTGGGCAGAGGGAATATCGCGGACTTCAATACCGGTCAGCAGCGTGCATTCCGTGGCGTTCGGCGTCAGTAAATCAACCTGCGACAGCAGATGGTCGGAAACCGGCTGGAACGGCGCGGGGTTGAGGATAATGTAGGTGTCATTTTCCTTCGCGATGCCGATCAGTTTTTCAATCGCAGGTAGATTGTTTTCGAGCTGCGTCAGCAGGATATCAGCGGCGGCGACGGCAGGACGGCATTGTTCGACTTCTTCGTCGGTGACCGTCAGGTTGGCGCCCGGATCAACGGCAATCATGTTTTCAGCATCGGCTCCGGCGACATAAATCAGCGCGTTGCCGGTCGGGCATTCGCTGGTGGAAAACAACGTGACGGCGTCGAAACCGGCGCTGTCGAGATGGCGGCGGGCAAACATGCCGAAATCATCGCGACCAACTTTACCGATGTAATGCACCCGCGCACCGGCACGCAGTGCGGCGACCGCCTGGTTGGCGCCCTTGCCGCCCGCGCCCATCATGCTGTTGCGGGCAATCAGGGATTCCCCCGGTTTGGGGAAACGCGCCATGCCTGCGACGATATCGAGGTTGAAAGACCCAAATACGCATACCTTGCCTTTGTTCATGCCTCTCTCCTGAAGGAAAATGTTCCGGCGGCCAGAGCTGGCTGCGACGGAAAAACGCGCTGTGCGGCTAAACAAGCGCCACGACAACCAGTCTCGTCGGTGACGGCGCTGAAATGAATGGTCAGACCGTTCGCCGGATACGGGCTGCGTAAATGGCTGCGTAACTGTTGTTCCAGTTCGGCCAGCGGGAAGTTTTCCATCGCCAGCACGCCACCGCCCAGCACCAGATATTCGGGATCCAGAATGTTCATTTCGCTGGCGACGGTGCGCGCCAGTCGTGCCACAAATTCGGTTAAATCCACATGCCCCGCATGACGTACAAACAGGTCGGCGAACGGCGTTTGCGGCGCATGTTGCCGCGCCCAGCCGGTCAGCCAGTTGCCGGACGTCAGCGTTTCGACGCAGCCGGTTTTGCCGCACGGACAAAGCAACGGATTCCCCGCCAGCGGGATGTGCCCCAGTTCGCCCGCACCGCCGTGCGCGCCGTGGTAAAAATCACCGTGGATCCACAAACTGTTGCCCAGCCCGGTGCCGAGATACAGCCCGACGGCGACGTCCGGCAGTGCGCTGTGCTGGGTTAAATCCCACCACATCAGATGGTTAACGTCTTTGTCCATCGCCACCGGCAGGTGTAAACGTTGCGAGAGCAGCGCCGCCACCGGCTGATTATCCAGCGCGGAGATAAACGGCAGCGACAGCACGGTCTGGCGGTCGCGGGACAATATGCCCGGCAGCCCGAGCATCACCTGCGCCACCTGATTATGCGGGTCCTGTTCCTGCAAATACGCCGTGATCAGGTTTTCCAGCCCCTGTAACGGATCGGACTGCCCCGCCCAGCTTTGGGTCGGGGTTTTGTGGTAGCCGCGAAAATTTTGCTGGCTGTCCATCAGCATTAAACGGGTATTGGTGCCCCCGACATCCACTCCAAGAAAGTGYGGCATACGGCTCTCCTGCCCTCAGGCTGCGTGACGCGCCTGACGCATCTGATCGAGCATTTTGTCCCAGGCAACATCCAGATCGTTGTCCAGCGTGAACAGGCCGGAACTGCCGACGATCAGCACTTCCGCGCCCGCGCCCATCAGATCCTGATAGGTGCGCAGGTTGCAGGATCCGTCGATTTCGATCAGATAGCGGTAGCCTTTCTGCTGTTTGAGATCGCGCAGTTGCGCGATTTTCCCCAGCATTTCAGGGATAAACGGCTGACCGGCATAGCCCGGATCGACGGTCATCACGGTGATTTTATCCAGCAGATGAATGTAGTGCTGGATGTATTCCACCGGTGTCGCGGGGTTGAGCACCACGCCGACTTTTTTGCCCAGCGAGCGGATCTGATTAATGATGCGGAACGCGTCGCGGTTAATGGTTTCGGCGTGCGGACAGATAAAATCGGCACCGGCAAGGGCTATTGGCTCGATAAAGTCAGCCGGGTTTTCCACCATCATATGCACGTCCAGAACCAGCGGCGTATGCGGGCGGATCTGCTCAATAAAGAACGGCGACAGCGTGATATTTTTGACGTAATGCCCGTCCATGATGTCAATGTGCAGCATGTCGGCGCGACGGTTCAGCACCTCGAGTTGCTGTTTAATGTCGATCAGGCTCATGCACATCAGCGACGGAGAAATTTTGTATTCCATGATGTTTTCCTAAGTCAGAGGCAATTTTAAAAAACTGTTTAAGGTTGAGCCGCCCGCGCTTTGGCAGCGCTCATTCGCCCCGCCCTTTTTTGCAGATAACGGCTGCGGAAGAATTTCAGCGCCAGCACCACGATCAGTACCGCGCCCCACATCGCCAGGCTGAAATGCGGGCTGACGTTCATCAGATTCAGGCCGGTGGAAATCACCTGCAGGACAATCAGCGAGAGCACCACGCCCGCGACTTTGCCGAAGCCACCGTTGGGATCGGTACCGCCGAGGATGATGGCCAGCACCGTCAGCAGCAGATACGAGTCGCCGTAGCCCATGCGCGCCGAGTTGAAACGCGCCATCATAATCAGCCCGGCAATCACGCATAACATGCTGGAAATCACGTAGATGGCGATCAGCACGCGGTGGGTATTCACGCCGCTGAAATGGGTGGCGTTGATGTTGCTGCCGCTCATGTAGATGTATTTACCGAGGCGGGTGCGTTCTAAAAACACCGCGATTAAGGCTGCAGTCAGCAGGAAGATAATCAGCGGAACCGGCACGCCGAGCAGGGTTTCCGCGCCGATAAAGCGCACGATGTCCGGCATACCGCTGATCGCCGCACCGCGTGAAAGGTAGATGCCGACGCCGTTCACCATGGTCATGGTCGCCAGCGTCACCAGAATCGGATGGGCGCCGACATACGCCACCAGCGCGCCGGTCAGCATGCCAATCACCAGCGCCAGAATCATTGCGCCAACCAGCGCCAGCGTCAGCCACACCGCCTGCATCGCCATGCTGGCATCCGGCGGCAACCAGGTGAGAAACACCCATGCCATCAGTAAACTGGTCAGGTTAGCGGTGGCGATAATGCACAGGTTCAGACCACCGCTGAGGATCGGGATAAACATCGCCAGCGTCAGTAAACCGAGTTCCGGCAACTGGAAGGCGACGCTCATAAAGGTGGCATCACTGAAAAACCGCCCCGGCATCGCCAGGCTGAAACCGATGATCACCACCAGCAATAACAGCGATAATCCCAGCGTGGTGTTATCTATTTTCAGGGAAGCGATTTTCAGGCGAGGCCGCGTATCGGGCTTCGCTTTAAGACTCACATTTCTGCTTTTTGCGAACATAGCGGTTTTCCTCAGGCGAAGCCGACTTCGGTTTCTTTGCGTTTCTTGTAATGGGTGACGGTGATGGCCGCGACGATCACCACGCCGATAACGATATTCATGAAGTAACTGGAAACGCCGATCAGGTTGAGGCCGTTTTTCAGCACGCCAATCAGGAACACGCCCATCAGGGTGCCGACCACGCTGCCTTTGCCGCCGTTGAGACTGGCACCGCCGAGCACTGCCGCCGCCAGTACATCCAGCTCGCCGCCGACCAGTGCATTCGGCACCACTTCACCGACGCGATACACCTGCACCAGCCCGCCAATCGCCGCCATCGCGCCGAGATATCCGTAGGCAAAAAGATGCAGCAAACCGACGCGAATACCGATACGGCGTGCGGATTCCTGGTCACCGCCGACCGCAAATAACTGGCGTCCGAGATGGGTTTTGTTAAGCAGGATCCAGCTCAGTCCGGCGACCACTAACATCACCACCACCGGCAATCCAATCTGATAATGCTGCTCGCCGACGCTGAACGGCAGCACACGGATTGGCGTCGTCAGCCAGTCCGGCAGGTCGTACAAACTGGTGCCGTTGGTCAGCCACATCAGCATGCCGAACAGCAGCGACTGCATACTGATGGTGACGATGATCGACACGATGCGCAGGCAGTAGATCAGAATCGCGTTGATCATCCCGAGCACCGTGCCGATGGCGACCGCCAGTAAAATGCTGCCGGTCGGGCTGCTCAGGCCGTAGTGAATCGCCAGCGTGGCGATGAGGTACTGCACGACAGAAGCCACGGCGGCGAACGAAATATCGATTCCGCCGGTGACCAGCACCACGAACAGACCGAGGGCAAAGATGCCGCTGACGGCGTAGCTTTCGGTCAGATCCAGCAGGTTCTGTAAAGTCAGAAACTGGTTGGTGAGTAAGGAAAAGGTGACGATCACCACCAGCAATACCCAGGCTAAATAACCTTCGTTGCTGGACGGGCGTAACCGGCTGAGCTTAAGCATTGACCGCCTCCGCAAGTTGTTGCTGGGTAATCGCGCCCGGCAGATATTCGCCAACCACCGTGCCTTCACTGAAATGCAGCACGCGGTCACAGTTGAAATAGACTTCCGGCACTTCGTCGGAAATCAGCAGGATGGAAATCCCCTCTTCCGCCAGTTGGTGGATCAACTGATAAATGCTGGCTTTCGCGCCGACATCGACGCCGACCGTTGGCGAATCGAGGATCAGGATTTTCGGCTGTGTCAGCACCCATTTCGCGAGGACGATCTTTTGCTGATTGCCACCGGAAAGGGTGGAAATCGCCTGTTCGGGACTGGCGACTTTGACGCCGAGTTTTTCGATCCACTGCTGAATGATCTTGTTTTTGCGGTATTCGTCGATCAGATGAAAACGGCTGCGCAGCTGATCCATGATCGCCAGCACGGTGTTGTCGCCCACCGATTGTTGCTGGATCAGGCCGAGCGTCAGGCGATCTTCCGACACATAACCGACGCCGGATTTGATCGCGTCTTCATGGCTGCGAAAACGCACCGGCTTGCTGTCGAGGTAGATTTTGCCGCTGTCGGGTTTGGTCATGCCGAACAGACTGAGTGCCAGTTCGGTGCGGCCGGAACCGAGCAGACCGCATAAACCGAGCACTTCTCCGGCATGCAGTTTGAAACTGACGTCGTGATACTGGCCTGCGCGGCTGAGTTTGTCGGTTTCCAGCATGATGCGTTCGTCATTCATGTTGGCGGCTTTCAGGCGGTAATCGAGTTTCAGGCCGGTCATCAGTTCGGTCAGGCGTTCGCTGCTGACTTCAGAGGCCGGGAATGTGCCGACCTTTTTGCCGTCACGGATCACCGTGACGCTGTCGGAAATCTCCAGCACTTCATCGAGGCGATGGCTGACGAACACCACGCTGATGCCTTTGCTTTTCAGATAATGCACGGTGCGCAGCAACTGATTCACTTCGGTGCGGGTCAGCGAGGCCGTCGGCTCATCCATAATCACTAACCGCGCATCGGCGACCAGTGCACGGCAAATCGCCACCTGCTGGCGCTGGGCAATCGGCAGCGCCGAGACTTTGCTGTCGAGATCCAGCGTGTAATTCAGTTCAGTCAGAATGCGCTGCGCGGTTTTCCGCAGGCGCGACGGGCGATACCAGCCCATCAGCCCTTGTAAGTTGTGGTCGAAGGCGATGTTCTCGAACACGCTGAGGTTCGGGAACAGCGACAAGTCCTGATAAATCACCTGCACGCCAAACTGACGTGCCTGATCCGGAGAGAGTTTGCTGAAACTCTGGCTGCCCTGCGACGGCGAGCTGAGCGTGATCTGGCAACCGTTGTCCGGCTGATAAACCCCCGAGATCACTTTGATCAACGTACTTTTCCCGCAGCCGTTGGTGCCCGCCAGGCAGTGAACTTCGCCCTGCATCAGCCGCAGGGAAATGTCGTTGAGTGCACGCTGCCCGCCAAACGTCACCGACAGGTTTTGCACATCAATCAGCGGCGCGTTCTCTGTTTGAATGATCTCGGAGATTGCCATGATTACAGCCCCATTTTGACCAGTTTCGGCAGGTTCGCTTTGTCCAGGCTTTCGGTTTCGTTGCCCAGAATGGTGTGCGTTGCTTCATCGACTTTCACTTTGCCCATGCCTTCAATGGTCATGCCGTCAGTGATTTTTTCGCCTTTCTCCAGCTTCTCGGCGATGCGCACAAAGACTTCACCCGCGACCATCGGGTTCCAGATAAAGCCGCCTTTGATGGCCCCGGCTTTCACCAGACTGGCGCCCTGACCCGGACTGAATGGCCCGAACACACAGATGTCGTCAGTTTTGCCACGGTTAAGCACCGCGCGGCCTGCGCCAATCGGGCCTTGCGAGCCGATCGCCAGAATGCCTTTCAGGTTGGCATCTTTGGACATCAGGTCGTTGGTGGTACGGATGCTGTCATCAAGGGATTCGCCGACACCAAATTTGTCGCCGACCAGATGCATATCCGGATAATGTTCTTTCTGGTAATTGATGGCGGCATCAGCCCATTTCTGATGGAGTGGGACGGTAAGACTTCCGACGTATACCGCGTAATCGCCTTTCTCTTTCATACACTGCGCCAGCGCGATCATGTGATTAATGCCGTGCTGCGTGGCATCGACCATTTCGAAATCCCAGTCGGCATATTTCTGATCCGGCGATTCATGCACGATGACTTTGATCCCGGCGTCGTGAGCACGTTTCAGTACCGGCTCAAGCACGCGGGCGTCGTTGGGCACCACGCCGATCACATCCACTTTCTGGGCGATCAAATCTTCAATCGCACGCACCTGTAACGCCGGATCCGCACTGGTCGGCCCGACCTGCCACGCGTCAATCCCGCGTTTGGCCGCTTCGCTTTTGATCCCGGCTTCCATCGCGTTGAACCAGGCGTTACCGCCGACTTTCACCACCACGCCCATGCGAATTTTGTCGGCGGCGTGCGCAGACAGGGACAACATGGCTGTGGCGAACAGGCAGGCAAGAACGGATTTCTTGATCATGTTTACTCTCCTGGGAGGTCAGTTATGTGCCGCAGCTAACGGGCCGTTGCGGCTGTTTTTAGTTTTTTTCTGTAGGGGTGACGGAGAAACTTCAATCACGTTAACGTTGCTCCAGGCCAGTTCCTGGCGGAATTCTTCATCCTCCAGATGGTCTGTTATCAGTGTGTCGATTTCCCGGTAGTGGCAGATCCGCGCAAAAGAGCGGCGGCCGAATTTGCTGGAGTCAGCCAGCAAAATTTTGTGCTCGGAGGAAAGCAGCATTTGCTGTTTCAGCCGTGCGTGATGCTCGTTACTTTCACGGATACCGCCTTCGTGGCTGATGCCGTGACAGGAGAAAAACAGTTTGTTGATGACGAACTCTTTCAGCATTTGTTCAGCCAGCACGCCGACAAAATCTTCATACTTCGCCGAGTATTCGCCGCCCAGTCCGATCACCCGCACGTTAGCTTTCACCGCCAGCGTCTGAATGATGTGCACCGAGTTGGTCAGCACCACCAGCTGAATGTCAGGCAACTGGCGCGCCAGAAACCAGCTGCTGGAACTGCTGTCGAGCAGCAGGCAATCGCCGGGATTGATCAGCTGTAACGCCCGTTTGGCGATACGCGTTTTGCTGTCCGGCGACTGATTGCTGCGGTCACGAAAGGATTCACCCTGTTCAATCTGCGACGGCACATAGGTTTTTTCTGCCGCCGAATGTTCTTTAAACACCGCGCCGCCATGGCTGCGTAACAGCACGCCACGCTTTTCCAGCAGCGCCAGATCCCGCCGCGCGGTTTCCAGCGAGATGCGGCATAACTGCGCCACTTCCTGCACAAGAATGCGTCCGCGCTGGCTGAGAATTTCGGTGATATATCGATGTCGCTCTACTGGCAGCATGTGGTGATTCCTCTTTCCCGATGTCAAATAGGATACGCAGCCGGATGTTTATGGAATGCGCAGTGCCTCAAAGGCGACTGTGCGCATTTTTTGCCACAATCGTCCTGTGATAGTTGTCACGAAAAGGTGAGAAAAGATGAAATGTTAAAGTTTGGATCTGTGGTGGGAACGGCATTAAATCGTCATTTGCGTTGCAACAGAACAGCAACAGATTTGCAAACGGTCACAATTCCTCGTGCAATTTAATGACCGTTAATGACCGGTTGTGTGGATTTGACCGTTTTGGGGGAGTGAACGGGGAGCGAACCCCGCTATCAATGATTTACGCTGACTATCTGCCGCCAGCCAGATCGAGAAAGCTGCCGGTGGCGTAAGAGGCGGAATCCGACAGCAACCAGGCAATCGCCTGTGCGACTTCTTCCGGCTGACCGCCGCGCTGCATCGGCAGATTGGCTTTCACGCGATCGACCCGCCCCGGCTCACCGCCACTGGCGTGCATTTCGGTGTAGATCAGACCCGGACGCACACAGTTAACGCGGATACCGTACGCCGCCACTTCCAGCGCCAGACCGGTTGTCAGGGTATCCACCGCACCTTTCGATGCCGCGTAATCGACATATTCACCCGGCGCACCTAAACGGGAAGCCGCCGAGGACACATTCACAATCGCCCCGCCTTTTCCGCCATGCCGGTGCGACATGATTTTCACCGCCTCGCGGCAGCACAGAAAATACCCGGTCACGTTAGTCGTCAGCACTTTGTTGATACGTGCAGCAGAGAGATTTTCAATGGTCGTCTGCTGGAACAAAATCCCGGCATTATTCACCAGCGCGGTGACCGGGCCGAGTTCGTTGCTCAGCTGTTTGAACATCGTGACAACCTGCGCTTCATCGGAAATATCAGCCTTCAGCGCGATGGCTTTGCCACCGGACTGATGGATTTCATTGATGACAGATTGCGCTGCGGTTTCGTTATTCACGTAATTCACACCGACGGCGTAACCCTGCTGCGCAAGAAGAAGAGCCGTTGCACGGCCGATACCGCGACTGCCGCCGGTGACGAGAGCGATTTTCATGAGTGTAAGATTCCATTGGGGGAAATGAGGAAAGTGCTTACTCCTCCCCCTGCGAAGGGGGAGGCCGGGAGGGGGTTTTAAGGACTAACACTTTGACAAAGCTAACTTTAATTTTTGGATTCTGACCTTAATACCCCACCCCAACCCTCCCCTTCGCAGGGGAGGGAGCAGCCCGAGTTTTTTACTCCTCACCCTTCTCAGCGAGGAGCAGATCGGCGTCTTACTCGTAATCTGACATCGGTACACACGAACAGAACAAATTCCTGTCCCCGTACACGTCATCCAGACGTTTCACCGTCGGCCAGTACTTGTTGTCGTAACCGGCCGGGAATACCGCCACTTCGCGGGTGTACGGATGGTTCCAGTCGCTGACCAGCTCGTTCTGCACGTGCGGTGCATTCACCAGCGGGTTGTCTGCCAGCGGCCATTCGCCTTGCGCCACGCGGTCGATTTCACTGCGGATTGCCAGCAGCGCATCAATGAAGCGATCCAGTTCCACTTTGCTTTCTGATTCGGTTGGTTCAACCATCAGCGTACCGGCCACCGGGAAGGACATGGTCGGGGCATGGAATCCGTAGTCGATCAGACGCTTGGCGATATCCATTTCACTGATACCGGTCGTCTCTTTCAGCGGACGAATATCCAGAATGCATTCGTGCGCCACACGACCATCACGGCCGGTATACAGCACCGGATACGCGTCTTTCAGACGGGTCGCGATGTAGTTCGCATTCAGAATTGCCACCTGGCTGGCTTGTTTCAGACCTTCCGCGCCCATCATGCGGATATACATCCAGCTGATTGGCAGGATGGAAGCACTGCCGAACGGTGCCGCAGAAACCGCGCCGTTTTGCGTCAGCACGCCGTCAATCTGCACCACGCTGTGACCCGGAACGAACGGCGCCAGATGCGCTTTCACCCCAATCGGACCCATGCCAGGACCGCCGCCGCCGTGCGGGATACAGAAGGTTTTATGCAGGTTAAGGTGCGAGACGTCCGCGCCGATGTAACCCGGCGTGGTAATGCCGACCTGTGCGTTCATATTCGCGCCGTCGAGGTAAACCTGACCGCCGTACTGATGCACAATCTGGCAAACTTCGCGGATAGTTTCTTCGTAAACGCCGTGCGTTGAAGGGTACGTCACCATGATACAAGACAGCTCATCGCCCGCTTTCGCCGCTTTCTCACGCAGGTCGCTCAGGTCGATGTTGCCCTGTTTATCACACGCAACCACTACGACGGTCATGCTCGCCATCTGCGCGGAAGCCGGGTTGGTGCCGTGCGCTGAACTTGGGATCAGGCAGATGTGACGACCGCTTTCGTTACGGCTTTCGTGGTAACGACGGATGGCCAGCAGACCCGCGTATTCGCCCTGCGCGCCGGAGTTTGGCTGCATGCAAACTGCGTCGTAACCGGTAAGCTGAACCAGCCATTGTGACAACTGACCAATCATCTGCTGATAACCGCCAGCCTGTTCTGTCGGACAGAACGGGTGCAGATCGGCAAATTCCGGCCAGGTTATCGGGATCATTTCTGCCGCAGCGTTCAGTTTCATGGTGCAGGAACCCAGCGGGATCATGGCCTGATTCAGCGCCAGATCTTTTTTCTCCAGACGGTGCATATAACGCATCATCTCGGTTTCGCTGTGGTACTGGTTGAATACCGGATGGGTCAGGATCGGATCCACACGCAGCATAGCAGCAGGAATGGAGTTGCTGTCGGTCGATGCCGCCTTGTCCAGTTTGTCGATATCCAGACCGTTGTCGTCACCCAGCAGGGCAGCGAACAGAACCTGAACGTCTTCGCGGGACGTGGCTTCGTCGAGGGTGATACCGACTGCGCCGTGAATGTCAGTACGCAGGTTCAGACCGAAACTCAGCGCGCGTTCCAGCACGGCGGCTTTGTCTTTGACTTCAACAGTCAGCGTGTCAAACCAGGTGTTATGACGCAGCGTCAGGCCACCCTGTTTCAGGCCAGCGGCCAGAATGTCGGTCAGACGGTGAATACGTGACGCAATGCGTTTCAGGCCTTCAGGACCGTGGAATACCGCATACAGACTGGCAATATTCGCCAGTAAAACCTGCGAGGTACAAATGTTGGAGTTGGCTTTTTCGCGGCGGATATGTTGCTCGCGGGTCTGCATCGCCATACGCAGTGCAGTTTTGCCTGCGGCATCACGGGAAACCCCGATGATACGGCCCGGCATGGAACGTTTGAATTCGTCTACACAGGCGAAGAATGCCGCGTGCGGACCACCGTAGCCCATCGGCACGCCAAAGCGTTGCGCGGAACCGAAGACCACGTCTGCGCCCTGCTTGCCCGGTGCAGCCAGCAGCACCAGCGCCATAATATCAGCGGCAACGCTGGTAATAATTTTGCGGGATTTCAGTTCGCCCAGCAGCGCGGTGTAATCGTGAACTTCACCGGTGGTGCCAACCTGCTGCAGCAGCACGCCGAACACGCCTTCCAGCTCGAGCACTTTTTCGGCTTTATCAACGATGATGTCAAAACCGAAGGTTTCCGCGCGGGTGCGTACCACATCCAGCGTTTGCGGATGCACGTCGTCTGCCACGAAGAAACGGTTGGCATCTTTGAGTTTGCTGGCACGTTTTGCCAGCGCCATCGCTTCGGCTGCAGCAGTCGCTTCATCAAGCAAAGAAGCAGAAGCCAGATCCAGCCCCGTTAAGTCTAAAGTCAGTTGCTGGAAGTTCAGCAGCGCTTCAAGACGGCCCTGTGATACTTCCGGCTGATACGGCGTGTACGCGGTGTACCAGCCCGGATTTTCCAGCATATTGCGCTGGATAACCGGCGGTGTCAGCACCGCGCTGTAACCCATACCGATGTAGGATTTATAGCGTTGATTCTGGCTGGCAATGGCTTTCAGCTCAGCCAGCGCCTGATGTTCCGTGACGGCATCACCGACAGCCGGCGGGCCAGGTAACTGGATATCGACCGGAACGATCTGCTGGATCAGCGCATTTAAAGAATCCGCACCGACCGTCTCCAGCATCTGTTGCTGCTGCTGAGAAGACGGACCGATGTGGCGGCCGATAAAGGCTTCGCTGTGTTCGAGTTGGCTGAGAGTCTGAGTCATTTGCTACGCATTCCTGAAATCTGCTGGAGGTGTCTTGGGATACTGACAAAAGCTACGGGTCTGGAACTGCCCCGCAAGCGGGTTGCGGGGCGGGTAATGCAATGTGTAATTACTCGTCGATGGACGCTGAGTAGGCTTGTGCATCAAGCAGCTTGGCCAGTTCGCTTTCGTCTGACGCTTTAATCTGGAACAGGAAACCGGTGCCGTATGGCTCGCTGTTGACCAGCTCCGGAGAACCTTCCAGTTCGCTGTTAACTGCAACGATTTCGCCGCTAATTGGAGAGTAAATATCTGACGCCGCTTTGACGGATTCAGCCACGGCGCAATCTTCACCGGCGGCAACTTCACGGCCGACTTCTGGCAGATCAACGAAAACCATATCGCCCAGTAACTCCTGTGCGTGTTCGGTGATGCCTACGGTATAAACGCCGTTGCCTTCTGAACGTATCCACTCGTGGGAGGATGCGTATTTCAAATCTGCTGGAACATTGCTCATGTTACTTTCTCCAAAAAAAGTGCTTAATTCAGCGTTAACCGGATAATTTTTATCACGAATTCGTTACTGCACCAGCGGTTTGCCGTTACGGACAAAACCGGGTTTGGTGACTTTTACCGGCATTTCACGGTTGCGGATCTGCACAATGGCATTTTCGCCAATGCCTGCCGGAACGCGTGCCAGTGCAATACTGTAGCCCAGCGTCGGAGAGAATGACCCGCTGGTGATCACGCCTTCCAGCGTGTTGCCCGCGCTGTCGGTGAATCGCACCGGCAGTTCGTTACGCAATACACCTTTCTCGGTCATCACCAGGCCGACCAGCTGTTCGGTGCCCTGCTCGCGCTGTCTTTCCAGTGCGTCACGGCCAATAAAGTGACGGTCTTCCGGTGTCCAGGCGATGGTCCAGCCCATGTTGGCCGCCAGCGGCGAAACGCCTTCGTCCATTTCCTGACCGTAGAGATTCATACCGGCTTCCAGACGCAGCGTGTCGCGCGCGCCCAGACCGGCGGGCTTCACGTCTGCTGCCAGCAATTTCTGCCAGAAATCCGCCACCTGCTCTTGCGGCAGCGCGATTTCATAACCCGCTTCGCCGGTATAACCGGTTGTCGCGATAAACAGGTCGCCGGACTGCACGCCAAAGAACGGCTTCATGCCCGCGACAGCTTGTTTTTGCCCGGCGGTAAACAAGGTTTCCGCTTTTTCTTTCGCCTGCGGCCCCTGTACAGCGACCAGCGCCAGATCATCACGCACCGTCAGTTCAACAGCGTACGGTTCTGCATGCTGCGAAATCCATGCCAGATCTTTCTCGCGGGTAGCGGAGTTAACCACCAGACGGAAATAATTTTCGTTGAGGAAGTAAACAATCAGGTCGTCGATCACGCCGCCGGACGCATTGAGCATACCGGTATAGAGCGCTTTGCCGGGAACGGTGAGTTTGGCGACATCGTTCGCCAGCAGGTAACGGAGGAATTCACGGGTACGGGCACCGTGGAGATCGACAATGGTCATGTGCGAGACGTCAAACATACCGGCATCCTGACGCACGATGTGGTGTTCATCCAGTTGGGAGCCGTAATGCAGAGGCATCATCCAGCCGTGGAAATCGACCATACGCGCACCGCACGCAACATGTTGTTCATAAAGCTGAGTCTGCTTAACCATCTTATTCCTCATTTGAATACAAATGCATAAACGGCACACCACGTAAAAACCCAAAATCATTCGTGTTAGATCAAGGCGGCAACTGAGTGAATCCCCGGGAGCATACATAAGTATGTGACCGGGGTTCGCGAAGGAAGCCAACGCGGAGATAGCTCGAATGATGACGGGATTTTGCGTGGTGGCGCAAACGATACCCTTGCTCGAACTTACCACTGAATCTCCCTGCTAACCATAAGTTAAAATATGCAGAGCAGAATGAATGTCAGTGATCTCACAAGGGCATTGTGCAGAGTTTTTGACTGGTAAACTGGGGTTTGTGGCGCAAAATCTACAAATAAACATCAAAAGTATCGATGTTATATAACGACAAGGCCGGATTTCTCACCATTTGCAGAATGAGAAATCCGGCCCCGGATTAGAAAATGTAATGGAAAAATTGAGCTAAAATTAGATTATTTCAATCGAAGCGAATCGTCCCGTAACCATTCCGGTAAATCATTCAGCCCCATTGCCTGGCGGACCAGTTTCGGCTTCACGCCCGGCAGGGAATCCGCCAGCGTCAGGCCAATATCACGCAGCAGTTTTTTGGCCGGATTGTCACCGGCAAACAGTTCGCGGAAGCCCTGCATCCCGGCAAGCATCAGCGCAGCGCTGTGTTTACGACGACGCTCGTAACGACGCAGGTACATGTGCTGGCCGAAATCTTTGCCTTCTTTTTGCAGGCGTTTGATTTCGGAGGCCAGTTCTGCGGCATCCATAAAACCTAAGTTGACACCCTGCCCGGCCAGCGGATGCACGGTGTGTGCCGCATCGCCCACCAGCGCCAGACGTTGTCCGGCAAAACTGCGGGCATAACGGCCGGTCAGCGGAAAGGTCACGCGATCGCTTTCTACGGTACAAATACCCAGACGCAGGTCAAAGGTACTGGCAAGGATTTTGTTGAACTCTTCCGGCTCAAGCGCACTCAGGCGCTGCGCTTCATCCGGTGACACTGACCAGACGATAGAAGACAGATGTGCATCCGCCAGCGGCAGAAATGCCAGAATACCTTCGCCGTGGAATACCTGCCTTGCGACAGACTGGTGCGGTTCTTCAGTGCGTATGGTCGCCACCAGTGCATGATGGCGATAATCCCAGAAGGTCAGCGGAATATCGGCGTGCTTACGCAGCCACGACTGTGCGCCATCCGCGCCGACCACTAAACGCGCGCTGAGCTGACGTTCATCACTCAGGGTAATGAAGGCTTCATTTTCTCCCCACGCCACATTTTTCAGTGTTGCCGGTGTGAGCAATGTGATGTCGGAAGATTTTTCCGCACGTTGCCACAAGGCGCGGTGGATCACCTGATTTTCAATAATATGGCCCAGATGGCTGAAACCGTATTCTTCGCCGCGGAACGCGATTTTGCCGAAGCTGTCGCGATCCCAGACTTCCATCCCCTGATAGGCATTGGCACGCTGCGCAATAATGTTGTCCCAGACGCCGATATATTTCAGCAGACGTTCACTGGCAGCATTGATCGCTGAAACCCGCAAGCCAGGCTGTTCCGGCAAGGGCGTATCAAGATCCGGCTGCTGATTTTCCAGTACGGCAACACGCAGACCGCTGCCCTGTAATCCGCACGCCAGCGCCAGACCAACCATTCCGCCACCGGCGATAACCACATCAAAAGATTGCATAATTTTTCCTGTAGGGATTAACGGTCAACCCAACCTAACGTTCTGCGAGTGAAAGCATCGCGTAATGGCGTAATGCCTTCCATCGCCAGTAAACCGAGATTGCGCCCGACCATTAACGGCAGCCAGCGGTTGGCAAAGAGGTGGATCAAGCCATCGGTAACGCCGACGGTTGCCTGCTGATCGGGCTGACGGCGCTGCTGATATTCACTCAGCACGCGGTAACTGCCGACATCGGCACCTTGTGCAGCAGCATTAGCCAGTGTTTCCGCCAGCGTCATGACGTCACGCAGACCGAGGTTAAAACCCTGTCCGGCAATCGGATGCAGCGTTTGCGCCGCGTTGCCAACCAGCGCCAGACGGTGGCTGATGTGACTATTGGCTTGCTGTAATTGCAGCGGATAACTGAACCGTTTACCGGCCTGCCGGAAGGTGCCCAGTCGCCAGCCGAAAGCTTTTTGCAACTCACTGAGGAACTGCGCTTCGCTCCAGTGATCAATCTTGCCTTTCGCTTCGCGCGGATGACACCAGACCAGTGAACTGCGGCCATCGGACATCGGCAGCAGTGCCAGCGGACCGTGTTGGGTGAAACGCTCGAAAGCACGATTGTGGTGCGGCTCGCTGGTCGCCACGTTGGCGATGACGGCAATCTGGCCATAATCTTCACGCTGCCAGCCAATATTGCAGGCTTTTGCCAGCGAAGAATGCGAACCGTCAGCGGCCACCAAAAGCTGTGCTGTCAGCGTTTGACCGCTGTCGAGCGTCACGCTGGCGGAATCTTGTGAACGCGCGACATCCATAACTTTCGCCGGACAATGCAGCGTGACGCCGGGTGCATTTTTCAGCATCGCAAACAGGCGCTTACCGACTTCATGCAACTCAACCACCTGCCCCAGCGCCTCGACGCCATAATGCGCGGCATTGAGATTCACAAAGGCCGCGTGACCACGATCGCTGACATGGATATCACGGATTGGCGTGGCGATTGCCGCCAGGGCAGACCAGATCCCCACCCGCGATAATTGCTGGCAGGTTCCCTGTGCCAGCGCAATCGAGCGGGCATCAAAGCCCGGGTGTCCGTGATGTTCCGGCGCAGTGGCTTCCACCAGATGCACCGCCAAACGTCCCTGCGTCAGCGAGGAAATCGCCAGCGCCAGCGTGGCACCGGTCATGCCGCCGCCAACAATTACGATGCTCATATTATTTCTTTGCCGCCGCCATTAACGCTTCAATATCATCGGCTTCTTTCACCACATCGCCGGTCAGAATTTCAATACCGGTGGTGGTGATCAGAATGTCGTCTTCAATACGGATACCGATGCCGCGGTACGCTTCCGGTACGTCGGCATCCGGCGCGATATACAGACCCGGTTCAACGGTCAGCACCATGCCCGGCTCCAGCGTACGGCTGCGATCCACTGAGCCATAATGGCCGACATCATGAACGTCCAGCCCCAGCCAGTGGGAAAGACCGTGCATGAAGAACTGGCGGTGTGCCTGCTCCGCGTAAAGGGTTTCAACATCACCTTTCATCACGCCCAGTTTGACCAGACCTTCAATCATCACGCGAACTGCGGCTTCGGTCGCGGCCTGAATGCTGCTGCCCGGCCCGAACACTTCCAGCGCTTTATATTCTGACGCCAGCACGATGTCGTAGATTTCGCGCTGCGCTTTGCTGAATTTGCCGTTCACCGGGAACGTGCGGGTGATATCACCGGCATAACCCTGATATTCACAACCAGCGTCAATCAGCACTAAATCGCCGTCACGCAGTTCACATTCGTTTTCGGTGTAATGCAGGATGCAGCCGTTTTCGCCGCCGCCCACAATGGTGTTATAGGAAGGATAACGTGCACCGTGACGGGTGAATTCGTGATGAATCTCGCCTTCAAGCTGATATTCGAACATGCCCGGACGGCATTTTTCCATCGCACGGGTATGGGCCAGCGCGGTGATGTGTCCGGCGCGGCGCATAACGGCAATCTCTTCAGCCGATTTGAACAGGCGCATGTCATGCACCCACGGACGCCAGTCGGTGACAGTGGCCGGGGCCGAGAGATTCTGACGGAAGCCTTTGCGCAGTTTTTCCATGGCACGGTTAACGATTTCATCCGCATAGGCGTAATCGCCCTGTGCGTGATACAGCACGTCGAGACCGTTAAGCAGCAGATGAAGCTGATCGTTGATATCATCAAAAGGCAGCGCTTTGGTCACGCCAAGCCTGGCGGGCGCGGCTTCCTGACCTAAACGACGACCAAACCAGATTTCAGCGGTGAGATCACGGACGCGGTTAAACAGGACGCTGTGGTTATGATTTTCATCACTTTTCACCAGGATCAATACCGCTTCCGGCTCATTGAAACCGGTGAAATACCAGAAATCACTGCTCTGACGATACGGGTATTCACTGTCGGCACTGCGTGGTGCTTCGGGCGCAGAAAAAATTACCGCAGCACTTCCCGGGGCCATCTTCGCTAACAGCGCCTGACGACGATTCTCGTACTCTTGCTGAGTCATCACCTTCTCCTGAAATCGTTTTAATGAGTGCAATCAGTTTATGTAATGCAATGTACCATCAATGCAAAGTACGGTGATTTTCCGCAGCCGTCGGGCGGCTGTGGCCAAATTCACCAAAGCACAGAATGGCGGCAACACGGACGTACTCCACCACTTCCTCTAAAGATTGCGCCAGTTGTTCCTGATCTTCATCTTCGTCGTAGCCCAGTTGCGCGATGCTGCGCAAATCGTCGATCGCTTCACCGACTTCGCCTTTCACTTTGGCGAGTTTTGGCTGCATCATGCCCAGGCCAAGCAGGAAATGGTTAACCCATCCGGCCAGCGCATCGGCACGCTCAAAGATGTGTTTTTCATCGTCGGGCATCAACATTTTGAATTCGAAGCTGTCATCTTCGAGAGTGTCTGACGTCACTTTGCGCAATTGTTGCAGCAAATCTGCCAGCGTGTGCGGGAAGGCCATACCTTCGTTAGTCAGATCATGCACCATCGTCAGCCAGCTGCCGTCGCGATTGCCACCGCACAGCAAACCACTGATCAAACCGTGCATTTCTGCTGCGGTCAAAGCAACCGATTGTTGTTTCAGGTTTTGATCCAACGAATCGTAAGTAGGGTAAGTATTCTCTATAGACATGCGCATTCGCCATCGTTGGCAGGTTAAGTTCGTGTTATGCTACCACCAAGGTCTGTCGTAGTACCAGATTAGCAGCCCGTGATGAGGTGGTCTTAAACATGAATGGCACGCTCTGAACAATCGGGCAGCAGTCAGCCGGTCATGGGGTTGTAACCTGGTATTGAGATAGTTATAGTGGCGCCCGCTTCCAACATCCTGCGCCAGGTCGTAGTGGTCACGTTGGGGCGGACGAATAAATCAGCAGGAAGGTGGCATGTCTGCACAACCGGTAGATATTCAAATTTTTGGTCGCTCTTTACGGGTGAATTGTCCGCCAGAACAACAGGAAGCACTGAATCTGGCAGCTGAAGATCTTAATCAGCGGTTGCAAGATCTGAAAGTTCGCACTAGAGTCACCAATACGGAGCAACTGGTATTCATCGCGGCATTGAACGTATGTCACGAACTTGCTCAGGAAAGGTTGAAAACGCGCGACTACGCATCCAATATGGAACAACGTATACGGATGTTGCAACAAACCATCGAGCAGGCATTGCTCGAACAAGGCCGGATCTCTGAACGTGAAGGGGCGCCTTTCGAATAACACACGTTGCTGACTGACTGGTCACAGGTCGTCAGAAACGGTAAAAAATTTCTCTGAGATGTTCGCCAGCGGGCCCGTCCCCTGAGCCGATAATTAGTACCAACAGAATGTGATGATCCGTAATCGGTGCGCATGCTCGGTCCGTCCGAGAAGCCTAAAGATTGCGACAGCACGTTCACCTTGAACCATGGGTTCAAGGGTTACAGCCTGCGACGGCATCTCGGAGATTCCCCTTTCTTTTTGGTACATCCCTTTCTGGTGTTTGTATCTATGCCCTACACGCCGCTTTTTGCTTCTGCCCGACAAACCATCCGCAGTGAAATACGCCAACGCAGAAATACGCTGACCGCTGAACAGCAAACTCATTTTGCGCTGCAGGCTGCAGAACGCGTTGCAACCCATCCGAAAATTCAGTCCGCCAGTTCAGTCTCCCTGTTTCTGTCCTTTGATGGTGAGCTGGATACCGCACCGTTGATCGCCCGTTTGTGGAACGAAGGCAAACAGCTTTGTCTGCCAGTGCTGCACCCTTTCTCGCCGGGTAATCTGCTTTTTCTGCGTTATACGCCCGATACGACGCTGGTGCGCAACCGGCTCAACATTCTTGAGCCACAACTGGATGTCACGCAGGTGATCCCACTGGCGCAGCTTGATATCATCCTGACACCGCTGGTGGCGTTCGACAGTGCGGGGCAACGTTTAGGTATGGGTGGTGGCTTTTATGACCGCACACTTGAGCGCTGGAAAGAAGGCGGGCCGTATCCGATCGGATTAGCGCACGATTGTCAGCATGTCGATGCTTTACCGGTGGAACACTGGGATGTGCCTTTACCTGAGGTCATCACGCCTGGAAAAGTGTGGAGATGGTGATGCCAGACGATATAAATCCACGGTAAGCAGAGTGCCAGCCAGAAATAGAAAGCACACCTCATAAGTATGTTGTAACTAAGCTTGAAATCCGCACGTCTCCCTCGCTTTTTAAAAACCCAACCAATTGAAATTAATAATACTTTCTCTTTATACATACCGTTACATGCCGAAACCAATCACTCACGGACAGCAAGGTTTGTCACGCCTATTATTCTCACATCGGCCCCGCAGTGGGGTAGACACACAAACCAAGATCCCTGAGGAATTAAAGATGAAAAAAGTATTAGCTCTGGTTGTAGCCGCTGCAATGGGCCTGTCTTCTGTCGCTTTCGCTGCTGAAACTACCGCAACGCCGGCACCTGCTGCTACCACAACCACCGCAGCTCCGGCTCATGCCACTAAGCATAAAGCACACAAGAAACCTGTTCAGAAAGCGCAAGCTGCCAAGAAACACAAAAAAGCCGCTAAAAAAGCGCCAGTCGCTCAGAAGGCGCAGGCGGCTAAGAAACACGTGAAACACGCTAAAAAAGCGGCTCCTGTTGCTCAGAAAGCGCAGGCGGCTAAGAAGCACGTGAAACACGCTAAGAAAGCGGCTCCTGTTGCTCAGAAGGCGCAGGCGGCTAAAAAGCACGTGAAACATGCTAAGAAAGCTGCTCCGGCTAAAGCAACTCCGGCAGCATAAGAAGTCACTAAGAAGTCTTTGTGAACGAATCTGTTCACTCTTATCAAGACTGAAAAATTTAACACCCGGTTCGCCGGGTGTTTTTTTCTCCGTTTTCTGCCCTGAGGTACTGACAGATGATGCTGCGCCGCTACCTGTTCGAAATCACTTTTTCATCAATGATCCTCTGCGGTCTGATTACCCTGTCCTTTTACTTCTGACGTTTTGATCCCCCCTTTATTCCCTCTGCAGACATTTTTTAACGCCCTGATGCCATAAAACAAAAAACCGCCTTTCGGCGGTTGGTATTTTGTCTGTTTCAGAAAGGCTTATCAGTAAAGCAAACGGGCACGAATGGTTCCCGGAATCGCCTTCATCAGTTGCAGCGCGGTAGTCAGCGTATTGATATCCGTTTCCGCATCAATCACCACATAACCGATTTCTGGGCTGGTTTGCAGGTACTGCGCAGCAATGYTGATACCCTGTTCCGCAAAAATCTGGTTGATGCTGGTCAGCACACCCGGACGATTTTCGTGGATATGCAGCAGACGGCTGGCTTTCTCGGTGTGCGCTGGCAGAGACGCTTCCGGGAAGTTGACCGCTGACAGTGTAGAACCGTTGTCAGAGTATTTCGCCAGTTTGCCTGCCACTTCGAGGCCGATACCTTCCTGCGCTTCCATCGTTGAACCGCCGATATGCGGCGTCAGCAGCACGTTGTCAAATTCACACAGCGGAGAATTGAACGGGTCACTGTTAGTCGCCGGTTCTTCCGGGAAGACGTCGATAGCCGCACCGGAAAGATGTTTGTTACGCAGCGCATTGCACAGAGCAGGAATGTCGATGACCGTACCGCGTGAGGCGTTGATTAACAACGCGCCCGGCTTCATCTGCGCCAGTTGCAACTCGGAGATCATGTCTTTGGTTCCGGCTGTTTCCGGCACATGCAGCGTGACCACGTCGCTGGTATTGAGCAATTCTTCCAGTGTGGCAATCGGCTGCGCGTTGCCCAAAGGCAGTTTGCTTTCGATGTCATAATAGAAGACGCGCATCCCCAGGCTTTCCGCCAGGATCCCCAGTTGCGTACCAATGTGGCCGTAACCGATAATGCCCAGACGCTTGCCGCGCGCTTCGAACGAGCCGACGGCTAATTTGTTCCAGACACCACGGTGCGCCTTGGCGTTAGCTTCAGGAATGCCACGCATCATCAGCAGCATTTCGCCCAGCACCATTTCCGCAACCGAACGGGTGTTGGAGAAGGGTGCGTTAAAGACCGGAATACCGCGACGGGTCGCAGCTTTCAGATCTACCTGATTGGTGCCGATACAGAAACACCCAACAGCCACCAGTTTTTCGGCTGCCTGGAACACTTCTTCAGTCAGCTGAGTACGCGATCGGAGTCCAACAAAGTGCGCATCACGGATCGATTCTTTCAGCGATTGCGTGTCTAAAGCACCTTTGTGAAATTCAATATTGGTGTAACCCGCGGCACGGAGTGTATCAACCGCACTTTGGTGGACGCCTTCCACTAACAAAAATTTAATCTTGTCTTTCTCAAGTGATACTTTTGCCATTTCCCGACCCTATATTTTTCTGGCTGAATTCGAACTGCAAGATGACTGCTCACAGTCAACATAACAAAAAATCCGCCATCATCAATACAAACGATTGCCTGCCCCCCAGCAGAAGGCTCAGCACGCCTGCCGGTTTTTAGCATTTCATGCTGGTTCAATTTTACTGTGCCAGACGTTCAGGAGGAGAAATACAGAAATGTGACATAAGTCACCAAATTAAAGCCTTTGAAGAAAAGATGATTCAGTCAGAAAATTATCATCTTCATAACATTGCGTTATGACAGCGCAATGACGAGGCTTAGGCTGGCTGCCTTGCCCTAAAGCAGCCAGATCTTCTGCTTATATTCTGATTACTTCAGTTTGACGGTTTTGACACCTTCAGAAGTCCCGACCAGCGCCACGTCAGCACCCCGGTTGGCGAACAGGCCGACAGTCACAACACCGGCAATACTGTTGATCTTATTTTCCATCGCGACGGCATCAAGAATGTTCAGGTTATGCACATCAAGGATCACATTGCCATTGTCTGTCAGCACATTCTGGCGGTATTCCGGCAGGCCGCCGAGTTTAACCAGTTCACGCGCAACATAAGAGCGCGMCATTTGGATCACTTCCACCGGCAGCGGGAATTTACCCAGCACATCAACCTGCTTGGAAGCATCCACGATACAGATGAATTTTTTGGCAATCGCGGCAATGATTTTTTCGCGGGTCAGCGCAGCGCCACCCCCTTTGATCATCTGCATCGAGCCGTTGATTTCATCCGCGCCATCGACATACACATCCAGCGAATCCACTTCATTGCTGTCGAAAACATGAATACCCAGACTCTTCAGTTTTGCGGTAGAGGCATCGGAGCTTGAAACCGCACCTTCAATCTGGCCTTTGATGGAACCCAGTGCATCAATGAAATGTGCGGCGGTGGATCCGGTACCGACACCGACAATGGTGCCCGACGTGACGTAATCCAGTGCGGCCCAGCCGACTGCTTTTTTCAATTCTTCCTGCGTCATAATGGCTTCTCTGTCTGATAACACGTAAGTGGCGTGAATAGTTCGGTGGAACGAAGAGTGCCGGTGATTATAAAGCATGTCCCGGCAATTTGGATAAACAACACCGCAGCCAGATCACACTTATTAAGTGCAATTGTGCTGCAAACACAAAGATTTTCCTCACCACAAATCCTGACAATCTGTGGCATAGTGTTCGGATAAAATTAAATCTAAGGGACAGAACTCCGATGAAACGCCCGGACTATAGAACGCTGCAGGCACTGGACGCGGTGATCCGTGAGCGCGGTTTTGAGCGCGCAGCGCAGAAGCTTTGCATCACACAATCGGCCGTCTCTCAGCGCATTAAGCAACTGGAAAATTTGTTCGGCCAGCCGCTGCTGGTTCGTACCGTTCCACCCCGGCCGACTGAACAGGGACAGAAATTACTGGCCTTGTTACATCAGGTGGAATTACTGGAAGAAGAGTGGCTTGGCAGTGACAGCAACAATGAAAGCAATGATACACCTCTGCTGCTTTCACTGGCGGTCAACGCCGACAGTCTGGCAACCTGGCTGTTACCGGCGCTGAAATCAGTGCTGGTTGATTCCCCTATCCGCCTGAATTTACAGGTGGAAGACGAAACGCGCACGCAGGAACGTCTGCGTCGTGGTGAAGTGGTGGGCGCGGTAAGTATTCAACCCCAGCCACTGCCGAGCTGTCTGGTGGATCAGCTTGGTGCGCTGGACTATTTGTTTGTGGGTTCGAAACCTTTTGCTGATCGCTATTTCCCGAACGGCGTTACCCGCTCCGCCTTGCTGAAAGCGCCTGCGGTAGCGTTTGACCATCTGGACGATATGCATCAGGCCTTCCTGCAACAGAACTTCGATTTATCGCCGGGCAGCGTGCCGTGCCACATCGTTAACTCGTCGGAAGCCTTTGTGCAACTGGCCCGTCAGGGCACCACCTGCTGCATGATCCCGCATCTGCAAATCGAGAAAGAGTTGGAAAGCGGCGAGCTGATCGACCTGACGCCCGGCCTGTTCCAGCGCCGTATGCTTTACTGGCACCGTTTTGCGCCCGAAAGCCGCATGATGCGTAAAGTCACCGATGCACTGATCGCCCACGGACATCAGGTGTTGCGTCAGGACTGACAGAATTATCCGGCGTGAAAAGCGGCGTTTAACCGCTTTTCTCCCGGACCATCTCGATCAATGCCCGCAGGCTCGCGGGCACATGCCGGTTGCCCGCGAAGTAGAGAAACAAACCGGGGATTGGCGGGCACCAGTCTTCCAGCACTGCAATCAGCCGCCCTTCTTTCAGCGCAACCTGCGCATAATCTTCAGGAACATACGCGATCCCCAGCCCGTCCTGTGCGGCCTCAATCATCAGTTGCGTATTATCCAGCGTCAGATTTCCCGGCACGTCCACCGCCACTTCCTGTCCGCGTTTGTGGAACTCCCAGCGATAGCGTTTTCCGCTGGGCAGGCGCTGACGCAGACACTGATGGCGGGCGAGATCATCCGGCGTTTCAGGGGCGGGATGCGCCGCAAGATAATCCGGCGAAGCCACGGTCAGAAAGCGCATGTCGGGGCTGAGCCGCACAGCGATCATGTCCCGTGGAACCGCTTCTCCCAGCCGGATCCCTGCGTCAAACCCTTCCCCGACAATATCCACCAGCTTTCCTTCCGCCACCAGATCCAGCGCCACACCGGGATAACGCGCCATGAATTGCGGCACAATATTGCGCAACAACAAGCGGATAGCGCCCTCGCTGCCGTTGATACGTAATTCACCCGTCAGCCTCCCCGGCTCGCCTGCTACGTCTTCCAGCGCCGCATCAAGCCCGTTCATCAGCGGATTAATCCGTTTCAGCAGGCGTTCACCCGTTTCGGTCAGTGACACACTGCGCGTCGTGCGGTGCAAAAGGCGTGCGCCAAGACGATCTTCAAGCCCGCGCATAATATGGCTGAGCGAGGATCGGGTAATGCCTAAAAGATCGGCGGCACGGCGGAAACTGCGGTGTTCAGCAACAGCCATAAAGGCCCTGAGTTCTGCCAGGGTCGGTTTGCTCAATAATGGTTTGCTCATTGGTGGGGAATATTCACCTGTTCATGCGGGTTATTGGGTATTAACGCAACAATAGTATTGCCCTACCCTGAATGTCTGGCAACTTCTGCAACAGAGGCATTTGATAATGGCAAAGACATGGTTTATTACCGGCACATCGACCGGCCTTGGACGCCTGCTCACTGAACAGCTACTTGAGCGCGGTGACCGGGTGATCGCCACCGTACGCAAGACGGGTGCGCTTGACGCCTTACAGGCGATCTATGGCGATCAGTTGCATAGCATCACGCTCGACGTCACAGACACTCCGGCAATCAGAGCAGCCGTTGCCGGAGCATTCGCTAAGATGGGACGTATTGATGTCGTGGTCAGCAATGCCGGTTATGGCCTGTTCGGCGCAGGCGAAGAAACCAGTGACGAACAAATCGACAGGCAGATCGCCACTAACCTGGTGGGTTCGATCCAGCTTATCCGCGCCGTTTTACCCTACCTGCGCGGACAAGGTGGCGGCCGGATTGTGCAGGTTTCATCGGAAGGCGGACAGATCGCTTATCCCAACTTCAGTCTTTATCATGCGACCAAATGGGGGATTGAAGGGTTTGTCGAATCCGTTGCGCAGGAAGTGGCACCGTTTGGCATTGATTTCCTGATCGTGGAACCCGGCCCGACCAGCACAGAATTTGGCGCCGGGCTGGATCATGCCACGCCCTTGCCGTGCTATGAAAAGACACCCGCCGGTGAGGTACGCCGGGCGATGGCATCCGGTGATTTCGCCATTAAAGGTGACGCGGTAAATACTGTCCGGGCGATGATCACCGCTGCCGATGCCGTCAGTCCGCCACTACGTCTGGCGCTGGGCAGTACCGCTTATGCCTCGATCAGCCAGGCGCTGACAGAAAGATTGCGGGTGCTGGAAGCACAGAAACAGGTGACGTTTTCAGCCGATAAAGAAGTCCGACAGGCAACATAAAAGGTCAGAAACAAAAAACCCGCCGGAGCGTAATGCCGATCGTTTAAGGATCAGTTGACCGATCCGGTGGCTCGTGTAAAAAGGGTTCATGCTCATCATGGACCCTTTTTAAATGGAACTTTCACAAGCTCTCGGTATTATCAATCTCACTGCCCCCGATGAAGTTCAAAGCCTCGCTGACCTCCTGTCTCCTGACCTCATTCAGCAAGCTTTTTCTCTCACTGACAC
>NZ_JBFUHK010000028.1:0-52427 GCF_056402435.1 Rahnella sp. P4_A8
GTTCAATCTGAGCCATGATCAAACTCTTCAATTAAAAGTTCGATTTGCTTCAACAAGTGAAGCGGTGCTCAGAGATTACTTCGTAATAATTCAACTAAATGAATTACTGCTTGGTCACTCTAAGACTTGATATTTTTTGCCACCGAGGTGGCTGATATCGTCTTGTGAGTGCCCACACAGATTGTCTGATAAATTGTTAAAGAGCGTACGCTGCGAGAATTAACTCAGCAACGTGGGAGGCAGATAATACTCTTTCTCCCTGAAGAGTCAACCATTTTCTTTTACAAGATGCGGTGTTTTCACCGGGTTGATTCTTCCTGACTGGGCGACTTGGTTCTTGTTAGAGGAGTCGTTGTTCCCGGTCAGTGGAGGCGCATTATAGGGAGTTCTCAGAAGGCCGCAACCCCTAATTTCAAAAAACTTTCTGAATGCTTTCTTTTTGGCCTGAACGTCTATTAAGCCCGCATTATTGCGATTTTTTATACGATATTTGCCCAAAATCTTCAGCGAATTTGGCCACCTGCTGCCAGTCGGTATATTCCACTTCTTTACGGGTATCTGTTTCACCACCTGTCATCCGCATAATCAGTTGGATCATGACCTTATCGAACCAGCGATATCGCGGATAACGTAATGCGCCAGCAAAGACACCGCACATTGCCGGTTCCCACGGGGATGCCAGCAGGAATTTACGTACATAGGCATTAGTCTGTGGCGTTCGTTTTTCGGGTTTGCGCGCTGTCAGGTTGACGCCGAAAAAAGCCGACGGCATGTGATTCAAGGTTTCGGCGTGTTTTTTAACGAACTTATCCAGCACCGGGTTAAAGTGACCGTAACGTATAGAAGCGCCGATCATCACCTGGTCATAGCTTTTCAAATCGACATGTTCCGCATGTACCAGATCAACAACATCGCAGTTGCACTTTTCTTTCAGCTCACTTGCTATATAAGAAGCGATAGCATGTGTCTGCCCGTCACGACTTGAATAGAGTATCAACGCTTTCATACTTGTTTCCCTTTCTTAAAACTCATTCCCGCCAGAACGTCGGCGTGAACAGCACTAATAATGTGAAGACTTCCAGACGACCAAACAACATGGTGACGATCAGGATCCATTTCGCCACGGAATTCATCGAAGCAAAGTTATCAGCCACCACCCCCAGCCCCGGGCCAAGGTTATTGAGTGTGGCGGTAACCGCAGCAAAGGCGGAGAAGTTATCCACACCGGTGGCAACAATCGCCAGCATGCTGACAATAAATACCAGCGCGTAAGCGGAGAAGAAACCCCATACCGCTTCTATGATACGTTCAGGCAACGCGCGGTTACCCAATTTGATGGTGTAAACCGCATTCGGGTGAACCAGCCTTTTCAGCTCGCGCGAACCCTGTAAATAAAGCAAAAGAATACGGATCACTTTAAGACCGCCGCCCGTTGAACCGGCACAACCACCGATAAAAGCAGAGCACAATAATAGAAGCGGCAGGAACAGCGGCCATTTGGAAATACTGTCCGTGGTATAGCCTGCTGTGGTGGCCATTGATACCACCTGGAAGAATGCCTGATTGAGCGTTTCCAGCGGCGAGCCGTAGGTATTGTGGATCCACAGAATCACCGTGCAGATCACGACCAGCGTGAACTGCACGCCGATAAACATGCGAAATTCCGGATCACGCCAGTATACCTTGAGGTTTCGCCCGCTCAGCACCGCAAAGTGCAGGCCGTAGTTACAGCCGGAGATCAACAGGAATACCGCCACAATGGTATTAATCGTTCCGCTATGGAAATAGCCGATGCTGGCATCATGCGTCGAGAAGCCACCGATGGCGATAGTCGAGAAACTATGGCTGATGGCATCAAAGACCGGCATACCCGCGCCCCATAATGCCAGCGCACAGGCGATGGTCAGCAGCACATAGATAAGCCACAGCGTTTTTGCTGTTTCGGCGATACGCGGGCGCATCTTGTTATCTTTCAGCGGCCCCGGCATTTCGGCGCGATACAACTGCATTCCGCCGACCCCCAATATCGGCAGAATGGCTACCGCGAGCACAATGATCCCCATACCACCAAACCATTGCAGCATCTGCCGGTAGAAGAGAATCGCTTTCGGCAAAGAATCCAGCCCGACCAGTGTGGTCGCGCCCGTCGTCGTCAGGCCGGAGAAAGATTCAAAGAAAGCATCGGTAAGGGAAAGATTCGGCCGCTCGGAGAACAGAAAAGGCAATGCCCCGACGCTGCCCAGCACCGTCCAGAACAGCACCACAATCAGGAAACCTTCCCGTGGCTTCAGCTCACTTTTCTGCTTCCGGTTTGGCAGCCAGAGAAATAACCCAATCGCCAGGGCGACAAAGAAGGTCTGACTGAACGCACGCCCCGCACCATCGCGGTAAATTAAAGCGACCAGACCGGGAATAATCATCGTTCCCGAGAAAAGGATGACGAGCACCCCCACAATGCGTGTTATGGCACGAAAATGCATGCTGGTGCGTTCCTCAGCGAATTAACCATAGAAAAATTTAAGAAACCGGACGCAGGATTAGCGTGCCACGGCTGATATCSAACAAATGGCTGACGGTTGCCGGTGCATCTGCGGCAGGCAACGCCAGAACGAGATCCACCGCCGCGCCGTATTCACTGCGTAAAATATGGCCGCCAACCTGCAAAAGCAGCGTTTCCACCAGCTGTAACTGGCTGTAATCACACTGCACCGCGAACTCCGCCAGCGGAACCTTTTGCTGCACGATAAGTTGTTTCAATGCCTGCTGAACACCGCCGCCGTAGGCTTTCACTAACCCGCCAGTACCCAGCATTATGCCACCGTAATAACGCACCACGACGGCGGTGATCTCCCCGACTCCGCTTCCCATCAGCTGACTTAAGATCGGTTTACCGGCTGTGCCCGCCGGTTCGCCATCATCAGAAAAGCCCAGTTGCTGAGAATCAGCAGGCGCGCCAGCTACAAACGCCCAGCAGTGATGACGCGCTGCCGGATGCTGGTTTCTGACCTCCTGAATAAAAGCCTTTGCCACTTCAACTCCCTCAGTTCTCGCCAGCAGGGTGATGAAGCGACTCTTCTTTATTTCTTCGCTGAAACTGACAGGCTCAGCGGGGACGGGATAAGGCTGCATCAGGCCAGCTTCAGATCACGTGTCATATTTTCGATACGATTATCGTGGATGACAATGTTGTCTTCGATACGAATGCCGCCAAATGACTTCATGGCATTGATGCGATCCCAGGCAAAGTGTTTGCTAAACTGCCCTTCGCGCCACGGTAACAGCAACGAATCGATGAAATACAAACCCGGCTCGATAGTCAGCACCATGCCTGGCTCAATCACACGGGTACAACGCAGGTAGGGATATTGCGAAGGCGCGGCCAGATGCGTGCCGGTATCATCCTGCATAAACCCGGCGACATCGTGAACCTGTAACCCCAGCGGATGCCCCAGACCATGCGGCAGGAAAGGCCCGGTCAGGTTCTGTTCCACCATGGCGTCTTCACTAATATCCACCACCAGCTTATGCGCTTTCAACAATTTGGCGATACGGTGATGCATCTGAACATGATAGTCGGTATAGCGCACACCGGCTTTAATCGTATCAATTAACGCAAGTTCTTCCGTATTGAGATCTTTCACGAGTGCTGCGAAATCACTGTCCGGTTTTGCGGCATAGGTACGCGTCAGATCGGCGGCATAACCGTTATATTCTGCACCGGCATCAAGCAGGAAGCTGTGCATTTCGGCAGGCGGCTGATTATCGAGCGTAGTGTAATGCAGTACGGAAGCGTGTTCATTGAGCGCGACAATGTTGCTGTAAGGCACATCGGTATCACGATGACCGGTAGCAGTGAGATACGCCAGATTGATATCAAATTCGCTCATGCCGGAAAGGAACGCTTCTTTCGCCGCGCGATGGCCACTGACCGCGACTTTCTGCGCTTCACGCATACAGGCCAGTTCATAGTCTGTTTTGTAAGCGCGATGATAATGCAGGAAATCCAGTACCACTTTCGGATTCACGTTCGCCGCAGGGATACCCATGCTGATCGCACGTTCCTGACTGTAACCGATGTAACCCACACGTTTGAGATCAACCGGCAACTGGCCTTTGATATCGTCAGCGTTGGCCAGCGGCGTCAGGGAAATCTCTTTCGTCCAGAAGGACTCCGGCAGCGGCTCATGGCTGTGCCAGTAATCCACCGGAGAATAGAACCACAGCTTCGGCGCATTCACGCCATCCACCCACAACCAGCAGTTCGGCACTTTGGTGACCGGCACCCAGGCTTTGAACTGCGGATTGACTTTGAAGGGATAACTGTGGTCATCAAGGAAGGTCGTCAGCAACTCACCGGAGTGAATCAGTAACGCATCAAGCTGAGAACGTTGCAGAATTTCACGGGCACGCGTCTGCAGCGTGGCGATATGTTCTTTATAAAGCGTAGTAAGCGATTCCATCCAACTGTCCTTTTTTCACCTGAATGACGATGCAGCATCTTACCACAGCCTCACCGCGACCATAGTCCCGGAAGGTTTGTGATCTTGCCTGCAAATAAAACACATCTCATTTGCAAATTATTAACATAAAAACCACACTCCAAAACATCTGGTCATACCAGATCATCCCAGATGATTCAGGAGAGACACATGCTCTACCAAGGCGAAACACTACACCTGCACTGGCTCGACGGCGGTATCGCGGAGCTGGTGTTTGATGCTCCAGGCTCGGTTAACAAGCTCGACACCCAAACTGTCGCCAGCCTGGGCGAAGCCATTGCAGTACTTGAAAAACAGTCTGACCTGAAAGGTCTGCTGCTCAGTTCGGCCAAACCAGCGTTTATCGTGGGCGCGGATATCACCGAATTTTTATCCCTGTTCAACGCGCCAGCCGAAAAACTGCATGAATGGCTGGATTTCGCCAACAGCATTTTTAACCGGCTGGAAGACCTGCCGGTACCGACAATTTCTGCCATCAGCGGTTATGCGCTGGGCGGTGGTTGCGAATGCGTGCTGGCGACAGATTTTCGTATCAGCACTGCCGATGCCCGGATTGGCCTGCCGGAAACCAGTTTAGGAATTATGCCGGGCTTCGGCGGTTCCGTACGTCTGCCACGTCTGATTGGTACTGACAGTGCGCTGGAAATTATCGCCGCCGGTAAAAATATCAGTGGAAAAGAGGCCCTGAAAGTCGGGCTGGTCGATGCGGTGGTTGAAGCCGATAAACTGCGCGACGCTGGCATCAGCATGCTGAGAAACGCCGTTGACGGCAAACTGGAATGGCATAACCGTCGTGATCCTAAACGTCTGCCGTTGAAACTCAGCCAGATTGAAGCGGCGATGAGCTTCAGCGTCGCCAAAAGTATGGTCATGCAAAATGCCGGTAAACACTATCCGGCGCCCATGAGCGCGGTGAAAACCATAGAAGCCGCGGCCCGTCTGGGTCGCGATGAAGCGTTGCAGCTGGAAACCGCCAGCTTTGTGCCGCTCGCACAATCAAAAGAAGCCCGCGCACTGGTCAGTATTTTCCTTAACGATCAGTTTGTGAAAAGCAAAGCCAAAAAACTGGCGCAAGACAGCGAAAAACCAAAACAGGCCGCCGTATTGGGCGCGGGCATTATGGGCGGCGGGATCGCCTACCAGTCTGCGCTGAAAGGCGTGCCGGTTGTGATGAAAGATATCAACGACCAGTCCCTGACGCTCGGCATGAACGAGGCTGCCAAGTTGCTGAACAAGCAACTGGAGCGCGGTAAACTCGACGGTCTGAAAATGGCTAAAGTGCTGTCGACCATTCATCCGACGCTGGATTACAGCGGCATCGAACGTGCCTCTGTGGTCGTTGAAGCCGTGGTCGAGAATCCTAAAGTGAAGGCCGCGGTGCTGGCGGAAGCGGAATCTCTGCTCGGCACCGATACCGTTCTGGCCTCGAATACCTCGACCATTCCTATCGATCTGTTGGCGTCTTCGCTCAAACGCCCGGAAAACTTCTGTGGTATGCACTTCTTCAACCCGGTGCATCGTATGCCGCTGGTCGAAATCGTGCGTGGTGAGAAAACCTCAGACAAAACGATTTCGCGCATCGTTTCTTACGCACTGGCGATGGGTAAAACGCCTATCGTGGTCAACGACTGCCCGGGATTCTTCGTCAACCGCGTACTGTTCCCGTATTTCTCCGGTTTCAGTCTGTTACTGCGTGATGGCGCTGATTTCCGCCAGATCGACAAAGTGATGGAAAAACAGTTCGGCTGGCCGATGGGTCCGGCTTATCTGCTGGATGTGGTCGGCATCGACACCGCGCATCACGCCCAGGCCGTGATGGCCGCCGGTTTCCCTGAGCGCATGGCGCGGGATTACCGTGACGCTGTTGATGTGCTGTTTGATAACCGTCGTTTTGGGCAGAAAAATCAACTCGGTTTCTACCGTTACAGCGAAGACAGCAAAGGCAAGCCGCGCAAGGAAGTTGACGAACAGGCGATCAGTCTGCTGGCCGACAACCTGAAACCAGCACACACTGACTTCTCACCACAGGACATCATCGCCCGCATGATGATTCCGATGATTAACGAAGTGGTGCGCTGCTTTGAGGAAGGCATTATTGCCAGCCCGGCCGAAGCCGACATGGCGCTGGTCTACGGCATCGGATTCCCTCCTTTCCACGGCGGCCCGTTCCGTTATCTCGATACCCTCGGTACCACTGAGTATCTGAAAATGACTGAACAGTATGCACATCTGGGGCCGATGTATCAGGCACCGGAAGGGCTACGCGCCAAAGCGCAAACCAATGAAAGTTACTATCCGGTTGCCGCTCCGCTGGAAAACTTCAGCACCGGTAATCAGGCATAAGGACCGAAATCATGGAAAACGTAGTCATTGTTGACGCAGTCCGCACGCCAATGGGCCGTTCAAAAGGCGGCGCATTCCGCCATGTCAGGGCTGAAGATCTCTCCGCGCATCTGATGCGTGCCGTACTGGCCCGTAATCCGGCGCTGAACGCCAAAGATATTGATGATATTTACTGGGGCTGCGTCCAGCAGACGCTGGAACAAGGCTTCAACATTGCCCGTAACGCGGCGCTGCTGGCGGAAATACCGCACAGTGTTCCCGCGACTACGGTCAACCGTCTGTGCGGTTCTTCCATGCAGGCGCTGCATGACGCCGCCCGCGCCATTATGGTCGGTGACGCACAGGTCAGCCTGATCGGCGGTGTGGAACATATGGGTCATGTGCCGATGAATCATGGTGTGGATTTCCATCCGGGGCTGAGCAAAACCGTAGCGAAAGCCGCAGGGATGATGGGACTGACGGCGGAAATGCTGGCAAAAATGCACCAGATCAGCCGTGAAATGCAGGATGAATTTGCCGCACGTTCACATCAGCGTGCTCATGCAGCCACCGTAGCCGGGCATTTCGCTAACGAAATTGTGCCGACCGAAGGCCATAACGCCGATGGCGTTCTGACCCGTTATGATTTCGACGAAGTGATCCGCCCGGAAACGACGGTCGCCACACTGGCAGCTTTACGCCCGGCGTTCGATCCGGTGAATGGCACTGTCACGGCGGGAACTTCTTCTGCCCTCTCCGACGGCGCATCGGCAATGTTGCTGATGAGTGAATCCCGTGCCAAATCTTTAGGTCTGAAAGCCCGTGCCCGCATCCGCGCCATGGCGGTGGTGGGCTGCGACCCGTCCATTATGGGTTATGGCCCGGTGCCAGCAACGCGTCTGGCTCTGAAACGCGCCGGACTGAGCGTGCAGGACATCGGTCTGTTCGAACTGAACGAAGCCTTCGCCGCACAAGCCTTGCCGTGTGTGAAAGATTTGGGACTGCTGGAAACTATGGAGGATCGCGTCAACCTGAACGGCGGTGCCATTGCGCTCGGTCACCCGCTCGGCTGCTCCGGCTCACGTATTTCCACCACACTGCTGAACCTGATGGAGCGCCGCGACGTCCAGTTTGGCGTTGCGACCATGTGTATCGGTTTAGGTCAGGGCATTGCGACCGTTTTCGAACGCATCTGATTCTCTCTTTGTGCAAAAGCAAAAAAGCGGGCATTTAGCCCGCTTTCATCAATGTGTTCTGCCTGTTTTAGTTGCCGTTTTCCCGCCTGTCAGGGGCGGGCTTTTTCATTGTTCAATCAGATGAAAGAGAAAGCATCACCAAACAGACGGTCTTCCTGCGCACCGCGCTCGGCGACAAAACGTTCACGGGCGATTTTAGCCATCTCAAAACGACCGGCGATATAAATGTCGTACTCAGCCAGTGAAGAGAAATCCTGTAAAACCGCGCTCAGCACGGTACCGCTTCTGCCCTGCCAGCCCTCTTCCGGCTGTTCAACTACCGGGATCACCTTCAGGTTCGGATGATTAATGCTCATCGCTTCCAGCTCACCAAGATCGTACAGATGCTTCAGTTCACGCCCGCCCCAGTAAATGGAGATATCGCGGTGCGGTTGCTGCTCAAGTGCGGTGATAAGAATCGAACGGACGTAGGAGAAGCCGGTGCCACCGGCAATCAGCACCAGAGGACGCTCGCCGTCTTCACGTAGCCAGGCATCGCCGTGCGGAATATCAACGGTGATTGCCTGTTCTTTCAAAATGCGATCCATCACGGCCATCGCGTACAAATTCAGTTCAGACGCGCCGATGTGCAGCTCAATCACATTGTGTTGAGCCGGCGTCGAGGCCAGCGAGAACGGGCGCTTGTCACGCTCATCCATTACCACCATAAGATACTGACCCGCGCGGAACGAGAAAGGCGCTTCCGGAACCAGCCGGACGCGATACACCGTATCGGTTATCGCCTCAACCGAGGTCACTTTACAGCTCAATGTTGTCATGCGTTCCCTCTGTGGGTCGTCAAAGCAAAGCGTAGGACAAAGATTCGATTATTTTTTCACATCGTCTTTATCATTAAGAATAGCGAGTTCATCCCAAATAGCGTCAATACGCGCGGTGACTTCCGGGTCTTTCACAATCGGACGTCCCCATTCACGCTGCGTTTCACCCGGCCATTTGTTGGTCGCGTCCATCCCCATTTTCGAGCCAAGGCCCGACACCGGGGAGGCAAAATCGAGATAATCAATCGGGGTATTTTCCACCAGAACCGTATCCCGCGCGGGATCCATCCGGGTGGTGATCGCCCAAATAACGTCGTTCCAGTCGCGGGCATTCACATCGTCGTCGCACACAATCACAAACTTGGTGTACATAAACTGACGCAGGAATGACCAGACCCCCATCATCACGCGTTTAGCATGACCGGCGTATTGCTTCTTCATGGTAACGACAGCCAGACGGTAGGAGCAACCCTCAGGCGGCAGATAGAAATCAACAATTTCCGGAAACTGTTTTTTCAGGATTGGCACAAACACTTCATTCAACGCCACACCCAGAACCGCAGGTTCATCCGGCGGACGGCCGGTGTAGGTCGAATGATAGATGGCATCTTTTCGCTGCGTCATGTGCGTAATGGTAAACACCGGGAAGCTATCCACTTCATTATAGTAGCCGGTGTGGTCGCCATAAGGGCCTTCCGGTGCCATTTCACCCGGCTCGATATACCCTTCAAGCACAATCTCGGCGCTGGCAGGCACTTCCAGATCGTTGGAAATACATTTCACCACTTCCGTTTTGTTACCACGCAACAACCCGGCAAAGGCATATTCAGACAGCGTATCGGGCACCGGCGTCACAGCGCCAAGAATCGTTGCCGGATCGGCACCCAGCGCCACGGAAACCGGAAAACGCTGGCCCGGATTCTGCTGGCACCATTCCTGGAAATCGAGCGCGCCGCCCCGATGGGACAACCAGCGCATGATCACTTTATTTTTACCCAACACCTGCTGACGATAAATGCCCAGATTTTGACGCGGCTTGTTCGGGCCACGAGTCACAGTCAGGCCCCAGGTGATGAGCGGGGCCGCATCTTCCGGCCAGCACTGCATCACCGGAATTTTGGTGATATCGACCGCATCGCCTTCCCAAATCTGCTGCTGACAAGGTGCCGAATGCAGCATTTTGGTCGGCATGTTCAGCACTTGTTTAAACTTCGGCGCTTTGTCGTATAAATCACGAAAACCGCGTGGCGGCTCAGGTTCTTTCAGAAACGCCAGTAATTCACCGACTTCCCGCAACGCACTGACATCTTCTTTGCCCATGCCCATCGCCACACGCTGAGGTGTGCCGAATAAATTGCACAAAACCGGCATGTCGTAGCCTTTAGGATTTTCGAACAAAAGCGCCGGACCACCTGCACGCAGGGTACGATCGGCAATTTCGGTCATTTCCAGATAAGGGTCAACTGACTGGCTAATGCGTTTCAGTTGGCCTCTCTTTTCGAGTAACGAGAGGAAGTCACGTAAATCACGGTATTTCATGCTGATTCTGAGTCGCCAGGTTGAAGGAGAGCATTATAGAGCCTCTCCAGAGTTGTTGCTGCTTTTTTGTTATCAGCAAGTTTGTTATCAGTAAATTTCTTATTGGTAAGTAAAGTCTGATAACGAAAAAGCAGTATAACCGTCAGCCCGGGTATTTTTGGTCTGACGGTGCGGAAGTTATATCGCGACGACAATCACACGCAGTTAAAAGACACCAGAGGCTGGAGCGCCTGAGTATCCTGATATTCCTGTGTGTCTTGCCCGTGGCGGAAAACCTTAAACCCCTGATTTTTAGCACTGAAGTAACTCAGATCATTGCCGGACACCTGCAACAGGCTGCCTTCACGCAACGCAATCACTGATTCAGACGGGTTAACCGCGCAGAATTCCGCAATGCGCTCATCACGGGTTTCGCCCATATGACCGCTTAAATGGGCATCGATGTAATGCGGATTGATTTGCACCGGGAACAGGCCGAGAGCAGGCAGAACCACAGAGTTGCGAACAGGCATATCATTGGTGGTGCGGATGCTTGGCGTGGCGACATTACAACCCGCACTCCAGCCAACATAAGGCACATTGCGCTCACGCACTGCCCGCTGAATTGGTACGATCAGGCTATGTTCATGCAGCATCTGATTAAGCATCCAGGTATTCCCGCCGCTGATCAAAATGCATTGTGCGCCGGCAATAGCTTCAGCAGGATTTTCTGCATGATGAATGCTACTGACGCGAATGCCCAACGTATCAGAAAGTTCCAAGGCGCGGGCATCGTAATCACTGCGGATCAGGGCGTAGGGGACCAGCACGGCAGAGGTGATATTGTGTGCCTCAAACATAGTCTGGATGCGCGTTTTAGCGTAACCCAGTAACTCAGATTCACCTGAAAGCTTGCCGTTACTCAGTAAAAACAGCTCCATGAGATTTCTCCTGATAAAATAGGATTAATAGAGGGGATAAGAACGCGCTTTTCTCCGATAATAAAAGATAACGGGCCGACAATCAGCAAACGTCTGCATAGACTTGCACTGTCTGTATCTCATGAGCGGCTTTTGGTATGCTGCCCCGCTCAACGCTTTTATGTGGGAAACTATGGAATCCTGGTATTTACTCTATTGCAAACGTGGTCAGCTTCTTCGCGCAAAAGAACATCTTGAACGCCAGAACGTTAACTGCCTGACGCCGATGATCACACTGGAAAAACTGGTGCGCGGACGCCGCACTGCGGTCAGCGAGCCACTGTTTCCAAATTACATGTTCATCGAGTTCGACCCTGAGCGGATCCATACCACGACGATCAATGCAACGCGTGGCGTCAGCCACTTCATCCGCTTTGGTGCGAAACTGGCCACCGTCCAGCCTGATGTCATCAAACAGTTGATGGAGCCACCAACAATTGAAATTCGTGATCCTGATACGCCATATGAAGGCGATCAGGTGGTGATTACCGACGGGATTTTTGCCGGTATCGAAGCGATTTATACTGAACCGGACGGCGAAGCACGTTCACTGCTGATGCTTAACCTCATCAACCAGCCGGTTCGTCAGAGCATCGAAAATACGCACTTCCAAAAAATCTGACCGGCATCTCCGCCCAGTACAAATGATAAAGGCACCGTTAAAGGTGCCTTTATCATTGGGTTCAGCGGCACGCGGACAATGCAAAAAGTTTACGTGCATTGTCATCCGTGATATCTGCCAGCCACTGAGGATCTTCCCCGCGCCACAGCGCGACCTGTTTAACAATATGCGGCAGGAAAGCCGGTTCATTGCGGCGGTTTTTCGGCTTGTTTTCCATATCACGCGGCAGTAAATACGGTGCATCGGTTTCAAGCATTAACCTGTCCGCAGGGATCAGCGGCAGCATGTCACGTAATTCCAGCCCGCGACGCTCATCGCACACCCAACCGGTGATACCAATCGACAGTCCGAGAGATAAATACAACTCAAGCTCCTGACGGGTGCCGGTGAAACAATGAACCACGCCGCCCGGCAAATCGGACAGCCAGGGTTTCAGCAACGTGGCGAAGCGCTCACCAGCATCACGACAATGCAGAAACACCGGCAACTGTAATTCTTTCGCCAGCGCCAGCTGTGCCGTGAAAGCCGCTTCCTGTCGATCTGCCGGAGAAAAGTTGCGATTGAAATCCAGCCCGCACTCACCGATAGCCACAACATTGGGTAACACTGCAAGCTCACGGATACCGGCTTCAACCTGCGCATTCCAGTGACTTGCCTGATGCGGATGCACGCCCGCCGTCGACCAGCAAAAATCAGGATGCTCATCCGCCATTTTCTGCGCTTCGACACTTTCCTGCGCTGACGTTCCGGTGATCAACATGCCGCTCAGACCGGCAGTTCTGGCTCTTTCCACTACCTGCAGCCGATCTTTATCAAACTGACTGCTGGTGAGATTTATACCGATTTCAAACATGGGGAGTCCTGAAACAGAAACCGCCCAACAGGGCGGTTTCTATGTATAACGAAAGAAACTTTAAGCAGGCTGATCCGGATCGGTCTCGTTGTCGACGTCCGACCGGCGACGGCCTCCGACATAGAAACGGGCAAAGAACACGCCGATTTCAAACAACAGGTACATTGGAATGGCCAGCAATGTTTGCGAGAACACATCCGGCGGTGTTAACAACATCCCGACCACAAAAGCCCCGACCAGCACATACGGACGTTTCTTTTTCAAGTCTTCGGGTGTCGTTACACCACTCCAGCAAAGCAACACAATCGCGATAGGCACTTCGAAGGAGACGCCAAACGCCATAAACAACGCCATCACGAAATCGAGATAGTTGTTAATGTCGGTGGCTATCTGCACGCCAGCCGGTGCAGTTTTCGCAAAGAAAGCAAACGCCAGCGGAAACACGACGAAATAAGCAAACGCCACACCGAGATAAAATAACGCGGAGCTTGAAAACAGCAGCGGCATCATGAGACGGCGTTCGTGTTTGTAGAGCGCCGGAGCCACAAATGCCCAGACCTGATACAAAATGAACGGTGCAGAGACAAACACCGAGACAATCATGGTCAGTTTGATAGGCGTAAAGAACGGCGACGCGACGTCAGTCGCAATCATGCTCGCGCCCAGCGGCATTTGTTTGATCAGCGGTGAAGCCACCAACTGATAGATGTCATTTGCGAAATAAACCAGCGCTAAAAACACCACAATAATGCAGATAATGGCATTTAACAGGCGCTTACGCAGCTCAATCAGATGACTGATAAGGGGTTGTGTATCTTCAACTGCCATGTTTAACGCTCGCCTGTCGTTTGAGTTGATGAAGCCGGTTTAGCCGGTGCTGCGGGTTCAGCCACAGGGGCTTCAGCAGCAGTTTTCACAACCGGTGAAACGTCAACAGAAGCGTCAGCCGCGTGTTCCGCCGAGGCCGTCAGCTTTTCAGCCGCAACATGCGCCGTTTTATTTGAGGCCAGAGCGGCATCAACAGCACTTTGTGGTGCCGTTGCCGGTGCAGAAACCACATTGTCGGCAGCAGCAGGAGACACACCCGCATCATGGTGCGCTTCAGCTTCATCCAGAACAGGGTTGTGGATGGTGTTGCCTTCCGCTTTGGCTTCTTCCACAGCTTTCTCTGCAGGATTCAATCCTGAATTGATCGACTGCTTCATAGATTCTGCGGCTTCTTTCAACTCGTCCATAGATGCTTTGATTTCTGGCGTGAGATTCTTCAGACCGGCTTCTTCCGCTTTCTTCAGGCTATCCTGCAATTCCTGGAGTTTCAGTTCCTGCGACAATTCGCTTTGAACTGAAGCAGCCATGGCACGAAGCGTACGGATCCAGCCTGCTACTGTTCTGACTGCTACAGGTAAACGCTCGGGCCCGAGGACAACCAGGCCAATCACCAATACCAGCAGCAGTTCACTAAATCCAATATCGAACACGGCTTATACCTGCTCTTTGTTTTGGCTCTTGGTGTCTTCTGCTTTCGCTTCTGGCTTGCTTTCAACAGACTTTGCTACGAAATCAGCATCAGTGGGAGAAACGTCAGCGTCTTTAGTTTTTGACTGGCTGTCGTCGTCACTCATGGCTTTTTTGAAGCCTTTGATGGAAGCACCCAGATCAGAACCCAGACCACGCAGTTTCTTCGTACCGAACAGCAGTACCACAAGAACAACGAGGATCAGGATTTTTGTAATACTAATACCACCCATTATTTTCACCTCAAACAGGAAGGAACGACATTTATTGCCGTCCGCAAACGGCATTCGATTTAAAACAATTTGCTCAGCTGGCGCGCTTCCATCCGATTAACCAGGAAACAACACCGGCTGCCATCAGGCAGGCGGGGTAAACCGTAACACCACCCAACAGTAAGAGGGTTCCGCTCAGTAACAGCGTCGCACCCATTCCCAACAAATAACGAGACTGCCCCTGACGGGAACTCTGGTTATGGATCTGGGAGGAAAGCTTCTCAATGTTGTATTGCAACAGCTTGTGCTGATGCAGGCTCTGATAAACCAAATCTGGCAGTTCAGGCATTTTCTCAATCCAGAACGGCGCACGCTCTTTCAGTGCGCGGATCATCGCCGGCAGACCCACCTGATCACGAACCCAGCTTTCGAGGAAAGGTTTCGCCGTTGTCCACAAATCCAGTTGAGGATAAAGCTGACGCCCGAGGCCTTCGACATACAACAGTGTCTTTTGCAGCAACACCAACTGAGGCTGGACTTCCATATTAAAACGGCGAGCCGTATTAAACAGATTTAACAATACGTTACCGAAGGAAATATCCGCCAGCGGTTTCTCAAAAATCGGTTCACACACTGTCCGAATTGCAAATTCGAATTCTTCAACGTTGGTATCTCGCGGGACCCAGCCGGAATCGACATGCAATTCAGCTACTTTGCGGTAATCACGGTTAAAGAACGCGATGAAATTCTCCGCCAGATAGCGCTTGTCTTCCTTATTGAGCGAACCAACTATGCCGCAATCAATGCCTATGTAGCAAGGATCTTCAGGCGTTTCGTAGCTCACAAAAATATTGCCCGGATGCATATCCGCATGGAAGRAACTGTCGCGAAAAACCTGAGTGAAGAAGACCTGTACACCGCGCTCCGCCAGCAATTTCATATTGGTGCCCTGTTTTTTCAGCGCCTCAATATCAGAAACRGGGATCCCGTAAATACGTTCCATCACCATCAATTGTTCGCTGCAATAGTCCGGGTACACTTCCGGCACATACAGCATCGGGCTACCTTCAAAGTTACGGCGAAGCTGAATGGCATTCGCGGCTTCACGTAACAGATTCAGTTCATCAAGCAGCGTTTTCTCATACTCACGTACCACTTCACGCGGACGCAAACGGCGACCATCCGGTAACAAAATCGGTAGCCAGCCAGCAAGACGCGACATCAAACGGATATCAGCAACAATGGTCGGTAAAATATCCGGACGGATAACTTTGAGCACCACCGGTTTGCCGTTTTCTTTCAGGATCGCCGTGTGCACCTGAGCAATAGACGCAGACGCCAGCGGCGTCTGATCGAACTCATCAAACCAGGTTTCCAGCGGGCCACCCAGCGCGGCATCAATTTGCTGACGGGCTTTCGCACCATCAAACGGCGGAACATGGTCCTGAAGCAAAGCCAGCTGATCGGCTATGTGCGGGGGGAAAAGATCGCGGCGTGTAGACATCATCTGACCGAACTTGATCCAAACCGGCCCAAGCTGTTCCAGTGCCAGGCGCATGCGCTCACCTAACGGCTTTTCTTTATGACGATTTGGTAACCAGAAAAAAAGATAACGACCAATTCTCAGTGGTAACGTTAAGCGGATTTTAGGGATCAGTTCGTCAAGGCCGTAGATCAGAAACATGCGGATAATCAGATATAAACGTCGCATTTCCCTAGGCGTCACGGTTTGTCCTCCAGTTTTTTGATACGTTTATCCAGCGCATCCAGCTCACACACCAGTGCGGAAACCTCATCACTAAACCAGACAACTTCCAGCGGACCGGGTGCCATTTTCCACTCTTCAGTCAGCGTTTGCGCCACATAGCTCTGCTGGTGTTTCAACCCTTTTTGCAAAAAGCTGAAAACGCCCTGCACGGTCTGACTCAGCCCCTGTGCCGCAATGTCACCGATATAGGGTGCCAGAAATTCCGCAGGCTCAATTTCCGCCATATCCAGCAATGCAGAGAACTGCTGAACCAGGGCGATATCGCCATCAACTACCAGCTCGCCACTGCGCATCATGGGCGACAACTGCTGGCGATCACGTAACTTATGCAGCACTGACAGTTTCGAGGTGACGGTGCAATCTGCCGCGCCGTCCCATTGCCCGAGCACATCAATTTTCTGTTCACTGAACACAAACGTCAGTGGTGTACTCAGTTCCTGCAATTCCACACGCAGAACTTTACCGGCCAGACGTGTCCGCGCCGCCTTCATGCTGCGATCTCTGAAAAGCAGGTAATTAAGCGGCGTCTCGATAGCGGCAGTCAGTAACGGCGTTAACAACATCGGCATACTCATATCAGAATTTGAAACCCCGATGTAACGCCACAATGCCGCCAGTCAGGTTGTGATAAGTCACATTTTCAAAACCTGCGTCCGCCATCATTCCTTTCAGTGTTTCCTGATCCGGATGCATACGGATTGATTCAGCCAGATACCGGTAGCTTTCAGCATCGTGCGCAACCAGCTCACCAATACGCGGTAAAATATGGAAGGAATAGGTGTCGTAAGCTTTGCTCAGCGGCTTCAGCACCGGTTTGGAGAATTCCAGTACCAGCAGACGCCCGCCCGGCTTGAGTACGCGGAACATGGAACGCAGCGCCTTCTCTTTTTCAGTCACGTTACGCAGACCGAAAGAGATGGTGATACAGTCAAAATAGTTGTCCGGGAACGGCAGAGCCTCGGCATTCGCCTGAACGTAGCTGACGTTGCCGACGATGCCAAGATTGCGCAGCTTTTCGCGGCCCATCTTCAGCATGGAATCATTGATATCCGCCAGCACGACTTCGCCTTTCTCACCCACCAGACGGGAAAATTTTGCGGTCAGATCGCCCGTACCACCGGCCAGATCCAGCACACGTTGTCCCTGACGGACACCGCTGCAATCAATAGTGAAGCGTTTCCAGATGCGATGAATACCGAAAGACATCAGATCATTCATCAAATCATATTTTGCCGCAACGGAATGGAAGACTTCTGCCACCATTTCCTGTTTTTCATCTTTGGCTACTGTACGAAAACCAAAATGGGTGGTTTCCGGCGTCTGCTTTTCCATTATTTATGCCTGCTTTTTCAGTCGAACTCTTGGGGAGAAGTGTATCAGAACCCGTTCGAAAGCCCCATCACCGATGGTGATTCAACATATTGCAAAAATTCATGCATTGAATCACAAATACAGTGCAGGCCCTCTGACCCGCTATGTCTGCTGGTGGGGAGTTAACTCACCCGGGTTCAGCGTCTGTTCTTCTTCCGCATCAGAGGTATCGGGCAGAGATGCGGTGTCTTCAGGTTCATTTTCCGCTTTCGCTATTTCAGCCAGAGACGGACTGATAGGCCGTTTAACTTCAACACCCAGCGCGCGGAAACTTTCCACCTGTCCGATAAGATTACCACGGCCTTGCGAGAGTTTATTCATCGCGGATCGATAACTTCCCTGCGCTTTGTCGAGACTTTGTCCCATCGACTCCATGTCATCCACAAACAGCCGCAGTTTGTCGTAAAGACGTGCCGCGCGGTCGGCGATACGTTTGGCGTTCTGACTCTGATGCTCATAGCGCCACAAGTTACTGATCGTTCGCAGCGCCACCAGCAGGGTCGTCGGGCTGACCAGCATAATATTGTGCCGGAGCGCTTCGCTAATCAATTCTGGCTCACGGTCGATAGCCAGCAGAAAAGCGGGCTCAACAGGGATAAACATCAGCACATAATCGAGGCTGCGCAGACCGGGAAGTTGCTGGTAATCTTTGCGCCCGAGCAGGCGGATATGTCCGCGCACCGAGGCAATATGTTCATTGAGTGCCGCTTCCCGCTCGCTGTCATCCTCGCTGTTGAAATAGCGCTCATACGCGACCAGGGTCATTTTGGCATCAATCACTACGTCTTTATTCTGCGGTAACCTGACGACCACATCAGGTTGCATCCGGCTGTTGCTGTCAACCTGCACGCTGACCTGAGTCTGGTACTCATGCCCTTCACGTAAACCGGAAGCCTCGAGCACGCGGCTCAGCACCACTTCCCCCCAGTTGCCCTGCGTTTTGTTGTCACCTTTCAGTGCCTTGGTCAGGTTGACGGCTTCACGGGCCATCTCCACATTCAGTTGCTGCAGATTGCGGATCTCATGCGCCAGCGTATGGCGTTCACGGGCTTCCTGCCCAAAGCTGTCCTGCACCTGACGACGGAAACCATCCAGTTGCTCGCGCAACGGCAACAGTAACTTGTCGAGACTTTGCTTGTTCTGTTCGTCGGCACGGCGGCCATTTTGTTCGAAAATCCGGTTAGCCAGATTTTCAAACTGGCTGCTCAGGCGCTGTTCGCTGTTAATCAGCAGACGCTGCTTTTCCTCAGCCGCCATGCGGGTTTCATCCAGACGGGTTGAAACCTCACGCAACTCTGCTTCCTGCGCGCTGTTGATTTCCCGCTGCGCACGCAGTTCCTGATTCAGTTGCTCACACTCGTTTTGCCAGTGGGCAAGCAGTTGTAATTTTTCCTGACTGGCCGCCTGCAGGCTATGCAGTTTTCGCAGCTCAAGTTCAGCCTCACGCAGTTGCTGCTGCCCTGATTGCCGCTCGCTTTTGTGCGTATCATTTTCCGCTTTAGCCTGTTCCAGCGATTGTTCCAGCAAACGGCGCTGCGTTTCATACTCCGTCTGCTGTTGCTGTTGGCGCAGGCTGGCGATAAGCCAACCTACGAGTAAGCCCATTAACCCCGCCCCCAGGGCTGTCAGGATGCTGATATCCACGCGATTTCCCTCTTAAAGTCTCTTGCGGCCAAGGTAATGTCAGGCTGTATGGATGTCCAGTCTATTTTCTGTTGCATTGAGCCTTTGCGAGACGTCTTCCAAAAAGGAATTTCTCTGTATTTGCCCCCTTGCGATAGCCAGCCACAGAGAGCAGCATTCAAAACCAGCGGCTCAGCCACTGAATGCCGAAAGCACCTGGCGCCAGGATGCCGAAAGCCCAGATGAGTGCAGACGTCACATTCGCAATCTGGAAATATTTTTGCGGCATACCGCAGATACCGGCAACCAGTGGCACAACGGCACGAAGCGGGCCAAAGAAGCGGCCGATAAAAGCCCCGGGCATGCCCCATTTTTCAAAGAAAGCATGTCCACGAACCAGCATTTGCGGATGGCGGGAGAAAGGCCAGAAATTGCCAACCCGATCCTGATAACGGGCACCAATCCAGTAAGAAAGCCAGTCTCCCAGGAAAGCGCCTGCGGCGGCGGCGGCCCAGATGGGCCAGAACGGAATACCGGTTTCGCCAATCAGCGCGCCGAGTCCCAGCAAGATAAACGTTGCCGGTAGCAGCAGGGAAAGGAATGCCAGAGACTCACCAAAAGCCAGAAAGAAAACGATCGGTGCAGCCCACACCTGATGGGCGCGGATGAAGGTAGTGGTGTACTCAAGAAGGTCGTGAACAGTCAAAAATGCAGTTCCTTTTGTCAGAGATTCGGGAGGAGGTTCATCAATTATTCCAGATGGATTACTAACATGACCTTAACAGATCTGCTTAGCAGGGCAAAAAAATGGGCCGCCAGAGGCAGCCCATTGATGTGATGATGTGATGTGGTTGTTTTAGTTTTATAGGGACTAAATAAGCCTGCGGGCTGCTTCTACAACAATCTTCACCGCATGACTTTCAGTCTTTTTCATGGTTTCCGCATTAGGGATTTCCTGCTGCGTGCGGTTCACGATAACACCCGCCACCATCCCCGCGCGCAGGCCCTGGCTTGCACACATGGTCAGCAGAGTCGCGGATTCCATTTCGTAGTTCATGACGCCCATTTCCTGCCACTCTTTCATCGATTCTTTGAAGCGACGGACAACACGGCCAGAGTAAGTGTCATAACGTTCCTGACCCGGATAGAAGGTGTCAGAAGAGGCGGTAACGCCAATGTGCGTCGCGGCACCCACGGCTTCTGCCGCCGCAACCAGCGCGGTGGTGCAGGCAAAATCGGCTACTGCAGGGAATTCCATCGGCGCAAAGTGCAGGCTCGCGCCATCAAGGCGAACGGCAGCGGTCGTGACCAGAACGTCACCGACATTGATGTGTGGCTGGATAGCACCAGTTGTGCCGACTCGCAGGAAAGTACGGATCCCCAGTTGCGCCAGTTCTTCAACCGCAATAGAGGTCGAAGGGCCACCAATACCGGTTGAGCAAACAATCACAGATTTGCCATCAAGCTCAGCACGCCATGAGGTAAATTCGCGGTGGGAAGCCAGACGAACCGGGTTCTCCATCAATTTGGCAATTTTTTCCACGCGCTCAGGGTCGCCGGGAACAATCGCCAGCGTCGCGCCGTTTAAATCTTTTTTGGCCAGGCCAAGATGGAAAACTTCAGGCTGAGACATAACAAACTCCTCTGTGTGTAAGGTCATTTATTGGCAGGAGGAACACCCGGCAACTGTACTGAACATTGTGACGTTATTTCGTGACGGTCGTCACTATGATGTAACAACAGGAATTTCACATACATTTATTTTGTGATTCAAGTCACAAAATAAGGAGGGGTGAGGGAATTTTAAACAGGCAATCTCCGCTGCCGGGGATTGCCTGTTTATCAGTTACAGTTAATCAGGCAGGAACGGCATCTGCCGCCGCACTGCGCGACCAGATCCGGTGTTTGAGCATGTCTTTCAGAAACGCCTTCAGCAACGCTCCTTCTGCTTTTTCACCTTCCACAACGCCCTCTTCCGGCACATCATCCGTCAGCCCCAGCAGCGATTTGAAGCGGCGTGCATCGCCACTTAGCCCCACCACTTTCAGGTGTTTGTAGGCTTCGAGCACATAATGCCGTGCATCGCCATTCATCAGCAGTGCGTCGATATGCCCATGCGGAACAATCACTGCATCAACGGTGATGGAAGGCGATCCGGCAAACGTAGCATCAACCGGCAACGTAGAACCATCATCGGCAGTCACACTCCCTAAGTGACTGGCCAGCAGCTTAGGGTGAACGCCAGCGGCCTGAAGTGCCTGTAAGGTTTCCAGAACATCCGCCGCATTCACACCTTCACCCAGCAATATCGCCACCTGCCGCCCTTTGATCGTGCCTTTACCGCTGGCATACAAACTCAGCGACGGATCATTTTTCAGCCCATTCACGGGCTTCGGCGGCTTGATCTTCAGGGTGTCAGCGGAAAGGGTAATACCCAGATTTTTCGCCACTTTCTGCGCCAGCGTCTGATCAACATGCGCTAACAGATCCACGACCCGCTCGCGGATATACGGCCGCGCCACCTTCGATAATTCAAATGAGAAAGCGCCGATAATATGATCCTGCTCCGCTGTTGTCTGGCTCAGCCAGAACAGGCGCGGATGGGCATAATATTCGGCAAATGACGGACTGCGCTGACGGATTTTTTCTGCATCAACCCGTTCAGGATAACTTTCAAAGCCACCGCCGGACGCTGCCGGAGGTGTTTCCCTCGGCCAGTTATTGTTGATGGAATTCGGCTCGTAGTTCGCCGGATTCGTATCAATGTCCTGACGGTGCATGCCGTCACGCTGGAAGTTATGGAAAGGGCACGTCGGCCGGTTAATCGGAATTTCATGGAAATTAGGCCCGCCCAGACGACTGATTTGCGTGTCGGTGTAAGAGAACAGTCGCCCCTGCAACAGCGGATCATTGGTGAAATCTATGCCCGGCACAATGTGCCCCGGGTGGAACGCGGCTTGCTCGGTTTCAGCAAAGAAATTATCGGGGTTACGGTTGAGCACCATTTTGCCGATCAGTTCTACCGGCACCAGTTTTTCAGGGATGAGTTTGGTCGGGTCGAGCAGGTCGAAATCAAATTTGAATTCATCTTCTTCAGGGATCAACTGCACACCCAGTTCGTATTCCGGATAATCTCCGGCTTCGATGGCTTCCCACAAATCACGGCGGTGGAAATCGGCATCTTTCCCGGCCAGTTTCTGCGCTTCATCCCATAACAGAGAGGCTTTTCCGGCCAGCGGTTTCCAGTGGAAACGCACAAAAGTGGCTTTGCCTTTTGCATTCACGAAACGGAAAGTATGGATGCCAAAACCTTCCATCGTGCGGTAACTGCGCGGAATGCCCCGGTCAGACATCGCCCAGAACACGTTATGCAGGGTTTCCGGTTGCAGGGACACGTAATCCCAGAAGGAATCGTGCGCACTCGCTCCCTGCGGGATTTCGTTATGCGGTTCGGGTTTTACCGCATGCACAAAATCAGGGAATTTATGGGCATCCTGAATAAAGAACACCGGTGTATTGTTACCGACCAGGTCGTAAATGCCTTCATCGGTATAAAACTTGGTCGCCCAGCCGCGGATATCACGCACGGTATCTGCCGAACCACGGGAACCCTGAACGGTAGAGAAACGCACAAATACCGGCGTTTTCTTTTCAGGATCAGACAGGAAGCTGGCTTTGGTCACCGCCTTCATACTGCGATAGGGCTGGAAATAACCGTGCGCCGCAGCGCCCCGCGCATGAACGATACGTTCGGGAATGCGCTCATGGTCGAAGTGAGTAATTTTTTCACGGAGAATGAAATCTTCAAGCAGTGTCGGGCCACGATTTCCGGCTTTCAGCGAGTTCTGATCATCAGAGATTTTGGTGCCCTGATTGGTGGTCAGCGGCTGTTTTTCACCATTTTTGCGGTGGCGTTCTAATGCATCGAGTTTAGCATTGGTATTTTCCGGACTCTTCGCACTGCCGGACGCTGTCGGTTCTTTTCCTGGCGGTGTCGGTTGTGGCGAAGGCTGATAAATACGATCGCCGGGCGCAAGATCCCCCAGGCCTGGCTGTGAAGATTCAATGCCCGTGGCGGGGGCGCGGCTTACCGATTTTGACTCGCTTTTCTTGGTCACTTTAGAGGGTGATTTTGACATTGAACATAGCTCCTCGACAAAGGTTTCGGGTGTTCTGTAGACGTTCTGTAAATCTTCCATGATGACTTTCCTGATTAACTTTTAACTATAGAACATCTCTTGCGCCTTGCTGTTCATGCTTTCCGGCTATAGTTTTAATCCATAGCCACAGATTTTCGTATGGACACTTGCCTGGAGACCCCAATGAAAAAAGAAGAATTGCTTACCCTGAAACAGGCTCCGACCAGCTTTGCCCCTGCCGTCACTCCCGTCGCCAGCACCACTATCCATACCGATACTGACGGGCTGCACGCAGGCCAGACCACCATACCCTCGCAGGGCGAAGATATGCCCGCCTACCTCGCCCGTCCGGAACAGTTCACCGGTAAATTGCCGATCGTGCTGGTGGTGCAGGAAATTTTTGGTGTACACGAACACATTCAGGATATCTGCCGCCGTCTGGCGAAACAGGGTTATATGGCCATCGCGCCGGAGTTGTACTTCCGTCAGGGCGACCCGCGTGACTACACTGAAATCAGTGAGCTTTTTGCTAAACTGGTCAGTAAAGTGCCGGATCAGCAGGTGCTTGCAGATCTCGATCACACTGCACACTGGGCATCACAACATGGCGGGGACATTTCTAAATTAGGCATCACAGGTTTCTGCTGGGGCGGGCGCATTACCTGGCTGTACGCGGCGCACAATCCGCAGCTGAAAGCGGGCGTGGCGTGGTACGGCAAACTGGTCGGCGATAAAACGCTGACCAGCCCGTCAAATCCGGTTGACCGCGCCGCCGCGCTGGATGCACCGGTTCTGGGTTTATACGGCGCAGAAGATTCCAGCATTCCTCTGGATACCATTGAAACCATGCGTCAGGCCATTCGCGCAGCCAATGCTACGGCGGAAATCGTGGTATATCCGGAAGCGGGCCACGCGTTTAACGCCGATTATCGCCCGAGTTACCACGCTGAAGCCGCCGCCGACGGCTGGCAACGGATGCTGGATTTCTTTGCGCAGTATGGGGTTAAGTAATAAAAAGTATGGTGTGCAGTAAAAGGACACCGACCAGAATGACAAAAGCCCGACAGGTTTTTCCTGCCGGGCTTTTTACGGGAAGTTAACCCATTACAGCGACAACTGCCCAAAGGCACCCTGCCAGTCTTGTTCAAATTTATCGACAGCCGCCTGTACCGCAGGCGCACTGATAAATTGCTCCGCTACGTCCACCGGGATAGTGACCGACTGACAACCTGCCAGCAGACAGGCCAGAACCTGACGCGGCGTTTTAAAACTGGCGGCCAGCACTTTGGCATGCGGCGCATGCAGGGACAGCAATTGCTGCAACTCCGTCACCATCGCAATGCCATCTCCCCCCTGGGCATCCAGCCGGTTAACATACGGCGCGACATATTCTGCTCCGGCCAGCGCCGACAGGAGTCCCTGCCCGGCACCATACACCGCGGTTCCCAGCGTTGGAATTTTGCGGGTACGTAAGATCTTAATCGCTGCCAGACCGGCGGCGGTGACCGGCACTTTGACCACCAGCCCCGGCACGCGGGAATGCAGCAGTTCAGCTTCTTCCACTATCTGTTCGGTCTGATTCGCCAGCACTTGTGCAAACAGTTTCCCTTCACCACCTAATGCATCACGAAGCCCGGGCAAAACCTCCCACACGGAAGTCTGCGATTTAGCCACAATGCTCGGATTGGTGGTCACACCCTGTAACGGTAAAATCCGCGATAAACGTTTTACTGCACTGATATCAGCCGTATCCAGATAAAGTTCCATATTCTCTCCTGTCAGAGTTCCAGTTCTTGTTTAAGCAGCGCTTCAATCTGTGCTGCGGTGGTGGAATGCATCAGCACATCACGGAAACTGTCATGCATAATCCGTCGCGCCAGCTTTGAGAAAATCCGCATATGCTGATCGCCTGCAGCGTGTTTATTGAGAGTCAGCATGATGACAAACTGCGCTTCTTCATCGCCCCACCGCACCGGTTGCGGGAGTTTCGCGACGCTGATAGTCGATTGCTCAATGTGTTCTGATTTGGTGTGCGGTATCGCAAAGCCAAACCCGAGGCCGGTGGAAAATACGGCTTCGCGCGCCCAGACATCGGCGGCGAGTTTGCGCGGATAACGGCAACGCCCTGCCAGCATCAGGTTATCCACCATGCCTTTAATCACTTCTTCTTTACTGCGCCAGTCAGCATTAAGCGCCACACATTCCGCCGTAATCAACGGGGCATCGTTGACCGCCATCCTGAACTGCGCCAGCAGGTGTTCGACTTCCAGCGACGTGCGACACTGCATGGCGCGGTTCAGCAGCAGGCGACATTCGCGGCTGTCGAGTTTGGCCAGCCGTGCTTTGGTCACAGGAACCGACGGTGCACTCATGCTGATTTCATCAAGCCCCAGCCCGACCAGCAGCGGCAATACCGAGCCTTTCGCGCCAAGTTCACCGCATAAACCAATCCATTTACCGTGGCGATGCACTTCGCGCACAACGTGGTCGAGGCCGCGCAGGAAGGCCGGATTCAGGCTGTTGTAATGGCGTGTCACTTTCGCGTTATCACGGTCGACCGCCAGCAGATACTGCGTCAGGTCATTACTGCCGATGCTAAAGAAATCAATCTCTTCGCAACACTGATCGATGATGAACATCACCGACGGCACTTCCAGCATGATCCCAAGCTGAATTTTTTCATCAAACGGCACTTGCTCACTGCGCAACGACTGCCTGACTTCAGCCAGTTGATCTTTCACCCATAAGATCTCTTCCATAGAGGAGATCATCGGGATCATGATTTTCAGCGATCCGTGCGCCGAGGCGCGCAGGATCGCGCGCAACTGCGTATGGAATAACGGCAGGTATTCCTGATAAATACGCACGGCGCGATAACCGAGGAACGGGTTGTTTTCGGCAGGAATGTTCAGATAATGAACTGGTTTATCGCCACCGATATCCATGGTGCGGACAATGATGGTTTTGCCGTTGGCCGCATCCGTAGCCTGACAATAAATGTTGTACAACTCATCTTCGGAAGGAGCGCTGGCGCGATCCATATACAGCATTTCTGTACGGAACAGTCCGACAGCTTCTGCCCCATTGCCAAACGCCGCGCTGGCTTCGACCGAGTGGGCAATATTGGCCGCCACTTCAAGGCGCACACCGTCAGCGGTATACCCCGGTTTATTGAGATATTCACTTTGCTGTTCACGCAGCGCCTGATGCACCGCCTGTTCCTGACGATAATAACGGCGCACCGGTTCGCTGAGCGCACAGACAATCAGCCCGAGATCGCCGTCGATCTGCACATTCTGCTGCAAATAAGCCTGAAGTGGCTGTGGATCAACGCCAACGAGTGCAGGAATATTGAACGATCGGGCAAGGATCACAGTATGCGACGTACTGCCTCCGCTGCCGAGCAACAGCCCCTTCAGATGTGTTTTATCCAGTTCGAGAAATTGACTTGGCGTCAGTTCATCTGCCAGACAAATACTGGCTTCGCTCAGTGCCTGCTGGGAAGGAAAACGCTCCTCGCCATAGATTTGCTGTAAAAGCTGGAAGCTGACATCACGAATATCCAGCTCGCGTTCACGCAAATAGGCGCTGGACGATTGTGCGAGCTGCAAGCTGAAATGCGCGGCGGTGTCGACAATGCTTTGCGCACAGCTCCGGCCTTGCGCCACGCGGCTCAGCAAGGCTTCCCGCAGGCTGTTATCACGCAGCAAAGAACGGTGCGCTTCCAGCACTGCCGTGATCGTCCCGTTGTCCGCCATCAGCTGTAATTCGAGTGATTTTTCAAGCTGTGCCAGTCCGGTGGAAAGCAGACTTTGTTCTTTATCTTTACCCTGAGATTCCGGTAAATCCCTGAGTGTCGCCAGATTCACATTCGACAGGCTGACCAGTTTCCCCAGCGCACAGCCTTCACTGACTGAACGGGCGCGGAAAACCAGCGGAGAAAGATGCATCAGGGATTCAGGAAGCGGCTCAAATTCAGCATTTTCATCATGCTCAGGCAGGGCTTCATCGCAATGAGGCAGCTGATGTTTAATGAAATGTGCCAGCGCAGCATGCGCAGCATCTTCGTCATTCCCTTCAATGGTCACGTGACATTCATCGTTAAACAGAATATCGGCACCAATCAGTGAAAGGACACTTTTACCATCTGCAATGCGGTCAGTACGCCCATTGTGCCACTTAAATACAGACCCGAAACTGTTGCACAGCGTTTCAATATGGCTGGCCGGGCGGGCGTGAACACCATTTACCAACATGCAGGTGAAGCTCAACTTCTTGGCCATTTCTGAATCCTCATCCCAAATTCCGGTGTAATGCACCGGCTCCTTGCAGCATAAGAGTCAGGCGGATCCGATAGCTACCAGACAAAAATGACAAACACTGGATAAATGTAATGTGTATCGTTTTTTGCGAGCCAGCTCACGCGCCACTACCGTCACTAAACCGCGTATTGTCTCGGGTTATTTGAACCGGCTCGCATTTTTGTGAGGACATTACAAAAGTCCAGTAAAACACAAATTTGTCCACTATGAGCGCCACAGCCAGCAGCCTATTGTTGAGGTCGATAGCCTTTCTGTATCTGCGGTTTTTGAAATGAAACCCTGATATTTGCGATTTTCAGCCCGACACCGGTTTTCGTGGAGTTCATCATGAAAGACTTACTCAATATTCTAAAAAATACCCGCCAGCATCTGATGACTGGCGTGTCTCATATGATCCCCTTTGTGGTCGCGGGTGGCATTTTGCTGGCGGTCTCGGTGATGCTGTATGGCAAAGGTGCCGTACCGGACGCGGCAACCGATCCGAACCTGAAAAAGTTATTTGATATCGGCGTCGCCGGTTTAACCCTGATGGTGCCTTTTCTGGCGGCTTATATCGGTTATTCCATCTCTGACCGTTCCGCGCTCGCCCCTTCGGCAATCGGCGCCTGGGTCGGCGCCTCATTCGGCGCAGGATTTTTTGGCGCGATCATCGCCGGTTTGCTGGGCGGCATTATCGTTTTCTATCTTAAGAAGATCCGCGTACCGAAGATCCTGCGCTCGGTGATGCCGATCTTCGTGATCCCGATTATCGGCACCCTGCTGACTGCGGGCGTCATGATGTGGGGACTGGGCGAACCGGTTGGTTTGTTGACCACCTCCCTGACTCACTGGCTACAAGGCATGCAGCAGGGCAGCATTATTGTGCTCGCCATCATCATTGGGCTGATGCTGGCCTTCGACATGGGCGGACCTGTTAATAAAGTGGCCTACGCTTTCATGCTGATTTGCGTGGCACAGGGCGTGTATACCGTGGTGGCGATTGCCGCCGTGGCTATCGCGACACCGCCGCTGGGGCTGGGCTTTGCCACGCTGATTGGCCGTAAATACTATTCCACCGAAGAGCGCGAAGCGGGCAAAGCCGCCATGCTGATGGGCTGTGTCGGTATCACCGAAGGCGCCATACCTTTTGCCGCCGCTGATCCGTTGCGTGTCATTCCTTCCATCATGTTCGGTTCTGCTTGTGCGGCGGTGACTGCCGCCCTGGTTGGCGCGCAATGCTATGCCGGCTGGGGCGGGCTGATTGTACTGCCGGTCGTGCAGGGAAAACTGGGGTATATCGGCGCGCTGCTGGTCGGCATGGTTGTCACTGCACTGTGCGTCAACACGCTGAAATATCTGGCCGCCAAAAAGCAGTCGGCAAAAACGCGTCAGGAATCTGACCTTGATCTGGACTTCGAAATTAACTGAACCCAAAGGAAAACATCATGACTCACATTATTGCTGTCACCGCGTGCCCGTCCGGTGTTGCTCATACTTATATGGCGGCTGAAGCGATTGAACGTGCGGCAAAAGCTAAAGGCTGGGAATGCAAAGTTGAAACGCAGGGTTCAATCGGTCTGGAAAACGAACTGACGCCGGAAGATGTGGCGGCCGCCGACATCGTGATCCTGACCAAAGACATCGGTATCAAACAGGAAGAGCGTTTCAAAGGCAAAGTGACGGTGCGCGTGGCCATCAGCGATGCCGTAAAACGCGCAGATGCCATCATGGAAAAAATCGCAGCGCATCTCGCCAAAGCTGCTGTCACGGATTGATCCCAAGGAGAACGAGATGACTTCCCGCACAGAACGTCTTAAAGCCGCACTTTTCGCCAGCCCGCGTGAAATCTCGCTGGAACGTGCCCTGCTGTATACCGAAAGTCACCGCAGCACAGAAGGCGAACCCACGCTTTTGCGCCGCGCGAAAGCCACGGCATACATTCTGGATAACATTGAGATTGCCTTGCGTGAAGACGAGCTGATTGTCGGTAACCGTACGGTCAAACCACGTGCGGGGATCATCTCCCCTGAAATGGACCCCTGCTGGCTGCTGAAAGAGCTGGACACGTTTCCCACCCGTCCGCAGGACCGTTTCAACATTTCTGAGCAGGATAAACAGATTTACCGCAGGCAGCTTTTCCCTTACTGGGAATCGCATTCGATGAAGGATTTCATTAACAGCCAGATGCCGGAAGAAGTGAAAGCGGCCACTCAGACGCAGATTTTTAGTATCAACCAGACTGACAAAGGTCAGGGGCACATCATTATCGATTATCCCCGTCTGCTGAATTCGGGCCTGGATAACTTAGTTTCAGAACTTCAGCAACACGTTGCCGGCGCGCCGGATAATGCCTTTTATCAGGCAGCGCTGATTACACTGCAGGCAGCACAGCGGCATATTTTGCGCTACGCCGCGCTGGCAGAAGAGTTAGCAGAAGCCTGTCAGGACAACTCAAGAAAACAAGAACTGGCGCGTATTGCCCGCATTTCGCGATATATTTCCGGCCATAAGCCACAGGATTTCTATCAGGCCTGCCAGCTGTTCTGGTATATGAATATCATTTTGCAATACGAATCCAATGCCAGTTCGCTGTCCCTCGGGCGCTTCGATCAGTACATGCTGCCGTTCTATCAGCACTCGCTGTCCCACGGCGAATCCCCGGCGTTTCTTAAAGAACTGCTGGAAAGCCTGTGGGTGAAATGCAACGACATCGTGCTGCTGCGTTCGTCGTCCAGCGCACGTTACTTCGCCGGATTCCCGACGGGTTACACCATTTTACTCGGCGGTCTGACCGACACCGGACGCAGCGCCGTCAATGTGTTGTCGTTCCTGTGCCTGGATGCCTATCAGAGTATTTGTCTGCCACAGCCTAACCTTGGCGTGAGAGTCAATGAACTGATCGACCGCCCGTTCCTGCTGAAAACCGCCGAAACAATCCGCCTCGGCACCGGCATTCCACAAATCTTTAATGATGAAGTGGTGGTTCCGGCATTTCTCAATCGTGGCGTGCGCCTTGAGGATGCGCGGGATTATGCGGTAGTAGGCTGCGTGGAATTATCCATCCCTGGCAAAACCTACGGGCTGCATGATATTGCCATGTTTAACCTGTTGAAAGTCATGGAACTGACGCTGCATGAAAATGAAGGAAACACCGCGATTACTTATCCTGAGCTGGTGGAACAGATCCGCCGGAAAATCAGCCATTACGTCAGGCTGATGGCGCAGGGCAGCAATATCTGTGATATCGGCCACCGCGACTGGGCACCGGTTCCGCTGCTGTCCTCCTTTATTACAGGTTGTCTGGACAGCGGCAAAGACATTACCGCTGGCGGCGCACGTTATAATTTTTCCGGTGTTCAGGGTATCGGCATCGCCAACCTCAGCGATTCCCTGTATGCGCTGAAAGGCATGGTGTTTGATCAGCAACGCCTGACCTTTGATGAATTACTGGCTTCGCTGAAAGAGAATTTTGCCAGCGAGGAAGGCCGCGCCATTCGCGCCCGCCTGATCAACCGCTTTGAGAAGTATGGCAACGACATTGATGAAGTCGATTTGATCAGTGCAGATTTGCTGCGTTTTTACTGTAAGGAAGTCGAGCAGTATCGTAATCCACGCGGTGGTCAGTTTACGCCGGGTTCTTATACCGTTTCCGCACACGTACCTTTAGGTGCGGTAGTCGGTGCAACGCCGGATGGCCGTTTTGCCGGTGAACAACTGGCAGATGGCGGACTTTCGCCAATGTTGGGCCAGGATCATCAGGGACCAACGGCGGTATTGAAATCCGTCAGTAAACTCGACAATACACTGCTCTCCAACGGTACGCTGCTGAATGTGAAGTTCACGCCATCAACGCTTGAAGGCCAGCAGGGGCTGAATAAACTGGCCGATTTCCTCGGCGCGTTCACCCGTCTGAAGTTGCAGCATGTGCAGTTCAACGTGGTGAATGCTGAGCAGCTTCGTGAAGCGCAAAAACGTCCACAGGATTTTGCGGGGCTGGTCGTCAGGGTGGCGGGATACAGCGCGTTCTTTGTTGAGCTGTCAAAGGAGATCCAGGATGACATTATCGGCCGCACCGCGCACCAGCTCTGACCTGCGGATCCCTGTTATGGAAGCAACGGAAAGACGCGGGCGCATCTTCAACATTCAGCGTTTTTCACTCAATGATGGCCAGGGTATCCGTACCCTGGTTTTCTTCAAAGGTTGCCCCCACCGCTGTCCGTGGTGCGCCAACCCTGAATCGATGTCACCACGCATTCAGGTCATCAAAAGGCAGGCAAAATGCCTGAACTGCCGCACCTGTTTGCAGGATCCGAACGAATGTCCGAGTGGTGCAATGGAGTATGTCGGCGAAGATATTACGCTGCCGGACTTAATGACGCGCCTGCTCAAGGATGAGATTTTTTTCCGCTCGTCGGGCGGTGGTGTCACGCTTTCCGGCGGCGAAGTGCTGATGCAATACACATTTGCCGGTGAGTTGCTCAGGGAATTGCAGGCCTTAGGCATTCCGACAGCGATCGAAACGGCGGGCGATGCACCGCTGGGCCACCTGTTGGCGCTCGCCGATCACTGCGATCAGGTATTGTATGACTTCAAGATAATGGATCCCGCTCAGGCACGAGCAGTGCTCAATATGGATCAGCCGCGTGTGTTGCAGAATTTCACGGCGCTGGCACGACGCGGCGTTAAGCTGCTGCCCCGCCTGCCGTTGATCCCCGGTTTCACGTTAACACTTGAAAATATGCAACAAATTCTGGATTTCCTGCAGCCCTTCAATTTAACTGAAATCCATCTGCTGCCCTTTCACAAATACGGCGAAGCGAAGTATCCGTTACTGGATAAAGCGTATTCAATGTATAAGACGACGGCACCGGATGCCGCAGCTATTGCGCCGTTTTATGCGATGGCCGAAAAATACGGTTATACCGTGACGCTCGGTGGATAAATTTTCTTAATCAGGGGAAACACTATGTCGCTCAAACTGGTCGCAGTAACCGCCTGTATCAGCGGTGTGGCGCATACTTATATGGCGGCAGAAAAGCTGGAAAAACTGTGTCAGCACGAAAAATGGCCGGTAAAAGTTGAAACTCAGGGTGCGCTGGGCCTCGAAAATGCACTGTCAGAAACCGACATTGCTCAGGCCGATGTTGTGCTTTTAGTCACTGAAATTCAACTGGAAAACGGTGAGCGATTTGCGCACAGCCGTTGCGTCCAAACCGGCATCCACACCTTTTTACGCACGCCGGAGAAAGTGATGGCTGCCGTAAAGAAACTCGCCACCTCGCCTCAGGGAACGAAAATCGTTCTGCCCTGACGATTACGACGTCCTATTTTCCAACTGGCTACGGTATTGCCGCCGGTATTCTGACGGAGAACGCTCAGTGCTTTTCCTGAACTGGCGGCAAAAATAGTTACTGTCGACAAAGCCACAGGCGTGCGCCACTTCCCTCACTTTCATGTCGTAGCCTTTCAACAAGTTCTTCGCCTGTTCAAGGCGGACATAATTCAGGTATTCGTTCAGCCCGATACCGCCGCTTTTCTGGAATAAATGCGACAGGTAATTTGGCGAAATATAGAAAGCCTTAGCGACAGAATCGCGGGTCAGCGGCTCGCGGTAATGTTCTTCGATATACTGGCGAACGGCCTCAAAAAGCGCCTGACTGCGCGAGGCAGTTTTCACAAAGGAACTGAACAAGTCCAGCGCGTGGCTCAACAACCCTTTCACCAGAAACTGCGCCGTAGTCTGATCGCTGCGGTGCCAGGCCAGTTCGTTTAATGCCTGCAACATAAACGCCCCCACGCGCGGCCCGCGCCTGCCCACATTGCCTTTTTCGCCGGACGTAAACTGCGCGCCATCCCAGTTCAGCAGACTAAAGCCCAGTTGCTGCTTGCCAAATAACAGAGTCAGCGTGCGTACCGGTTCCTGCCATTGCGGGCTGTTCCAGCCTTTAGCGGGAACGAACAACACATCGCCCGCCAGCATGCGGACATCCTGATTGTTCCCCTGTTCGTCCTCGCATTTCATCATCTGCTCCCCTTCCAGAATCAGTTCCAGCCGGGGGAAATCGACCTGATAGGACAGTTCAGGCACGGAATGCTGAGCACCGGCAAAATACACCTGGCGGATACCGTGCGGATGTTCAAGTACTGGCGTTAAAAGGGGAAAAAGCAGATGGGTCATGGTCAGGCTACCTTTCAGCAGAATCACACCATGATAGCGAATCTGCGCCGGAGAAAGAAAAACAAGACCAAAATTTGCGGAAGAAGATGGAAATTCCGCCCCGCCAGGCGTTGCACATCCGGTGCAGCCTTCAGGCGGAAGGGTTCCACCTGTAAAGCGTCACGGGCATGTGTCACTTTCAGAGGGCGGACTGATGCGGCAATGGCACGGGGACGCAAAAAACTGAAATAAAAAGGGGGCACCGGAGTGCCCCAAACGTTTCAGCAACAACACAACGTAAATCTAGAGAGCGTTCACTCAGGCTTTCTCAGCACGCAGACGCCTGGCGGCTTTCACCATGTTTTCCAGCGACTCGCGGGTTTCCGGCCAGCCACGGGTTTTCAGGCCGCAGTCCGGGTTGACCCACAGGCGTTCTGCCGGAATACGATCTGCAGCTTTACGCAGCAGGTCTTCAATCCATTCCACACTGGGCACATTTGGCGAGTGAATGTCGTAAACGCCCGGCCCGATTTCGTTCGGATATTCGAAGTCTTTAAACGATTCCAGCAAGTCCATATCGGAACGTGAGGTTTCGATAGTGATCACGTCAGCATCCAGTGCGGCAATGGAATCCATGATGTCGTTGAACTCGCAGTAACACATATGGGTATGGATCTGCGTGTCGTCACGGGCAATTGCGGCATTCAGTTTGAACGCATCCACCGCCCAGCGCAGGTACGCATTCCATTCAGACTGGCGCAATGGCAGGCCTTCCCGCAGTGCCGGTTCGTCAATCTGGATGATGCCGATACCGGCTTTTTCCAGATCTTCGACTTCATCACGCAGTGCCAGCGCGATTTGTTTGGCGATCGTTTCGCGGCTGACATCTTCACGCGGGAACGACCAGCACAGGATCGTAAGCGGGCCGGTCAGCATGCCTTTCACCGGTTTTTCGGTCAGAGACTGCGCGTACTTCGCCCACTCTACGGTGATCGCTTGCGGGCGGCTGACGTCGCCGATAATGACCGGAGGTTTCACACAACGTGAACCGTAGCTCTGTACCCAGCCGTTTTGCGTGAACACAAAACCGTCCAGATGTTCACCGAAGTATTCCACCATGTCATTACGTTCAGCTTCGCCGTGAACCAGCACGTCGATACCCAGACGTTCCTGTTCTTTGATGGCTTGCTTAATATGCTCACTGATACCGGTACGGTATTTAGTGTTATCCAGACGGCCTTGTTTAAAGTCCAGACGCAGGCCGCGGATTTCAGTGGTTTGCGGGAATGAACCGATGGTTGTGGTCGGCCATGCCGGCAGGTTGAAACGGGCACGCTGCGCTTTGGCGCGTTCGGTGTAAACATGCTGACGCTCAATATCCGCAGCAGTAATCGCGGCAACACGTTTACCGACGGCCGCATTGTTTACTCGGGTGGATTCACGACGGGCGCGGATTGGCGCGCTGTATTCCGCCAGTTTTTGCTGCGCTTCGGCGGTGGGATTGTTCAGGGCAGCGGTCAGCAACGCCAGTTCGGCACATTTTTGCAGGGCGAAGGCGAACCAGCTTTTCACTTCTTCATCCAGACGGCTTTCGACGCTTAAGTCGATCGGGCTGTGCAGCAGTGAACAGGAGCTGCCGATCCAGATTTTACGGTCTTCAACCAGTGGCTTCAGACGGTCAAACCAGGTACTGAGATCCGCGCGCCAGACGTTACGGCCATTGATGACCCCCAGAGAAATCAGCCAGTCTTTTGGTAGCGCGTTGATGACGGTTTGCAGATCGTCACGACCGGCGACGGCATCAATATGCAGACCCTGAACCGGTAACTGGCGAATGGTGTCGAGGTTGTGCCCGACGCTGTCGAAATAAGTGGTCAGCAGCAGTTTAGTTTTACTCTGTTCCAGCGCGGTGTAAGCCGGTTTGTACGCATCCAGCCATTCCTGCGGCAGTTCCAGAACCAGAGCCGGTTCGTCGATCTGTACCCATTCGATGTCGCGTTTTGCCAGTTCAGCCAGAACCTGCTGATAAACAGGCAGAATATCGTTGAGCAGGGAAAGACGGTCAAACTGTTCGCCCTTCACTTTGCCGAGCCAGAGATAAGTCAGCGGCCCCAGCAGAACAGGTTTCACTTTGTGGCCGAGCGCCAGCGCTTCGTCCACTTCTTCCAGCAGTTGTGTCCAGGCCAGTTTGAATTTCTGACCTTTCACGAACTCCGGCACCATGTAGTGATAGTTGGTGTTAAACCATTTGGTCATTTCCGCCGCGGCAGCCGGTTTACCGGTCGGCGCACGGCCACGGCCAAGGCGGAATAAAGTATCGAGATCAACAGAGCCATCGGCATTCTGATGACGGGCCGGTACGTTACCCAGCAACAGGCTGGTGGTCAATACGTGATCGTACCAGGCGAAATCGCCCACCGGCACCAAATCCACGCCTGCTTCAGCTTGTTGCTTCCAGTGACGGGCGCGCAGTTCACGTCCGGTTGCCAGCAGTTCTTCCTGAGTGGAATTGCCTGCCCAGTAGCTTTCTTGTGCTTTTTTAAGTTCACGACGCAGACCAACGCGTGGAAAACCCAGAGTGTGATTCAGTATCGTCATCTTTTAAATTCCTGTTTAGCCATCCAGATGTTTACACATCCATAATCCGCAGGTAGTGTATATTCCACAAGCGCAAATTATTCATGACACAGTGAAGGACTCTCATGATCGAACTGAAACACCTGCGAACGTTGCAAGCACTGCGCAACACCGGGTCACTGGCCGCAGCCGCCTCGCAGCTTCATCAGACCCAATCGGCCCTGTCGCACCAGTTCAGTGACCTTGAGCAACGCCTCGGTTTCAGATTGTTCGTGCGAAAAAGCCAGCCTCTGCGTTTTACCCCGCAGGGCGAAATCATGCTGAATCTGGCAGAACAGGTGCTGCCGCAAATTCAACAGGCATTGCAGGCATGCAATGAGCCGCACCAGACTTCACTGCGTATCGCGATTGAATGCCACAGTTGTATTCAGTGGCTGACGCCTGCACTGGATAACTTCCATCAGAACTGGCCGCAGGTGTTAATGGATTTCAAATCCGGCGTGACGTTCGACCCGCAGCCCGCCCTGCAACAGGGCGAGCTGGACATCGTATTAACCTCTGACATCCTGCCGCGCAGCGGTTTGCACTATTCCCCGATGTTCGATTTTGAAGTGCGTCTGGTGCTGGCACCGGATCATCCGCTGGCGACCAAAACGGTGATCACGCCGGAAGATCTCAGCACTGAAACGCTGATGATTTATCCGGTGCAACGCCAGCGTCTGGATATCTGGCGTCATTTCCTGCAACCGGCAGGCGTCAGCCCGTCACTGAAAAGTGTCGATAACACGTTGTTATTAATTCAGATGGTGTCGGCGAGAATGGGAATTGCAGCGTTACCGCACTGGGTAGTAGAGAGTTTTGAGCGCCAGGGTCTGGTGGTGACCAAAACCCTGGGCGATGGCTTATGGAGCCGCCTGTACGCCGCCGTACGTGACGGCGAACAGCGCCAGCCGGTGACGGAAGCCTTTATTCGTTCGGCGCGGCAGCACGCGTGCGATCATCTGCCGTTTGTGCGCGACGCGGCACGACCCAACGCCGGTGTACCCACAGTGAGGACATAATCACAGCGGCACCGATAATAAAGCTCGGCCAGTGCGGCTGCTGTTGCCAGATGGCCAGGTTAACCAGCAGCCCGGCCGGGACGTGAAAGTTGTTCATAATCCCCAGCGTTCCCGCATCGACCTGCGTCGCACCGTAGTTCCACATGAAATATCCCAGCCCTGAAGCGCCGATCCCCAGCCACACCAGAATGCCCCATTGCAGGTCAGTGGTCGGCAGTTTTTGCGGATTGCCCCACAGGAACCACGCCACCACCGCGCAAAGCAACGCGCCGATATAGAACCAGGAAAACGCCGTGTGCTGTGGCATCGGCCGGGTTTCCATCAGGCGTTTATAGCCCACCTGTCCGATGGCAAAACAGATATTCGCCGCCTGCACCAGTAATAAGCCAATAATGAAATGTTCGCTGATGTGGTCGTAACGGATAATCGCTGCACCCGCCACCGCCAGTAACGCACTGAGCGCATAACCGATGCGGATTTTGCGGCCACTGATCAGGTCATAAATCAGCGTGACGTACAGCGGCGTCATGACCGTAAACAGCAGGAATTCCGGCACAGACAGATACAGGTACGCCTCGAAGCTGATGAGATACATGATCCCGAGCTGCATTGCCCCCACCGCCATATACAACAGAATGGTCGTAAGCTGATGGCCTTTCCAGCGCAGGAACGGCAGGAAAACCAGCGCCGCCAGCCCTAAACGGACTAACACAGAAAATACGCTGTCGACCTGTCCGGCCAGATACACGCCAATCAGGCTGAAGGAAAAAGCCCACAAAATAGTGGTGATTATGAGTAAAGGCACGGCAATTGAGCCCTGTTGTCAGTGATAAGTGTGAAAGATGCACGATTGTAACGGAATGGGGAAAACCACGAAGTGCGAAGGTGGTTTACATCTGTTCAATTATAGAGCAAACGAGAGCAATACCACGCTTTGAGGGAAACGTGCGCTCAAATACCCCGTCCGGGGGCATGATGGCATACACTTAACGTATGACTGGAAACGGAGGATGAACTGATGAAATGTTTATATGGAATGCTCGCCGCGCTGCCGCTGCTGTTTGCGGTTCAGACCGCCAGTGCAGTCGAAAAGGTGCCGAACCCTAACGATCCGTTGCTGACCAATCCGTCGCAACAGCGCATGCAACAACAACAGCAAAACAATCAGCAAATGCAGAAACGTCAGCAGGAGCAGGATTTACGCACCAGCCAGCAACAACAGCAGCTCAAGCTGAAGTCGCAAATCCAGAGCAATCAGCAACGATTGCAGATCCAGCAGAATAATCAAACGCTGGGGCAGAAGCTGAATCAGACACCTTAATATTCCGGGAGGCACTCAGTGCCTCTTAAATTCCTCATCGCCGTAATGCTGTACTGACTATTTACCTCCGGTAATATCACCACCAGAAACAATAAAAATATCCCTCCCCTTGCATTTATTATTAATGCTTTTATTATTCCCGACCGATAAGAATAAAGTCTTTCTGCCCCTGAATCAGCGCGGCTAATAAAACAGGATCCGCACCTGAAGACGCATTAATAGTGTTTTATAAAATTAAAAGGGAAATTATTGCATGAAAGTTTCAACAGGGATTACCGTAGTTGCTGCCAGTTTATTATTATCCGCCTGTGCGACGACCCAATCTGAAAAGATCTCTGCCGCCAATGGCAGCACTATTGGCCTGTACTCAGGCTTTGCCTCGGCAGATATGAATAATAACCGCTCGCCTGATGTGTATTTGCGTGAAGTCACGCCCTCTTACACCGCTGCGGGCGTTGGACTTAATGTCCTGACTTCTGTGCTTGCCGGCGGTATCGCCGTGAATACCTTCAGTAAGGAAAACCTGAAAGGGTCTGAAATCAAAACCCTGCCTGAACCGACGAAAAACTATCTGACACCCCGGGCCAGGCCGCTCATCACAAACTGGCTGCAAAAAAATGGCAACGGCTATCAGTATAAAAACAATCTGAATATTGTGGCTGCACAGTGGTTACTGGTTTATAAAGACCTCTCCAGCGCCAACTCGGACTACGAGTTGCGTTACACCATTAAATTCTATAAAAAGCCTGAAGATGCGAATATGTTCTCCGCATGGGTTATTGCAGAATGTACGCCAACTGTCGTGACCGCCCCGCTTGCTGACTGGCAGGCAAATAACTATGCGCTGGTCACCAAAACCACAGAGAAATATATGGATTCCTGCCTGCTGGAACTGGATAACCAACTCCCGCGCCTGCTCAAACACTGAGTATTCTCAGCGGTAAAATAATTAAGGCGCGGGATCCGCGCCTTATTCCTGTCAGATAAAATCCGGCCCGATCACATCAATCTTATCGGTACAAATACAGTCCACGCCCCAGCCCAGCAATTCGCGGGCACGCGCCGGATTATTCACCGTGTACACCAGAATATGCAGCCCGGCGTCTTTGATGGCTTTAACGCGTTCTTCGTTAAGCAATTTGTGATTAAGATGCAGGGAAACGCATTCCAGTTCGTCAGTCAGCGCTTTCCAGTTTTCGTGCCATTCGTCGATCAGCAAGCCACGCGGTAATTCCGGTGCGGCTTTTTTGGCGGCAACCAGCGCGTCGAATTCAAACGAGGAAAGCAACGGCGGAACGGCCTGATCTTTCCACAACTCCCGGGCGGCCAGCGCGACGTCGGTGCCGGTTTTCTCATCGGTTCCGGTGGTGGGTTTGATCTCAATATTCACCATCATGTGATGGCGCGCACAGCGTTCGGCTACCTGCGCCAGCAGCGGTAATTTCTCGCCTTTAAAAGCGGCGCTGTACCAGTTACCGGCATCGAGCTTTTCGAGTTTTTCCCACGGCAATTCACCGGCCACGCCCCAGCCGTTGCTGGTGCGGTTCAGGGTATCGTCATGCAACAGGAAGATTTCCCCGCCTTGCGCCAGTTTGGCGTCAAATTCGATCATGGTGTGACCGTATCTGGCGCCCGTGTCGATGGCTGCCAGTGTATTTTCCGGTGCCAGTGCGCCGCCACCACGATGTGCCACAATGCGAGGATATGGCCAGGCTTTCATGTTTATTCCATCCGTAATCCGCTGTGAGTATCGAAAAAGTGTAACGCTTTCGCCGGGAAATCCAAGCGCAACAGCGAGCCTGCTGTCGGGAACACTTCATGGGATAAACGCACCACGACACCGCTGTCCGCCAGTTTGCCGTGCGCCAGATTATCCGCGCCCAGCAGTTCCAGCGTATTCAGCACCATCGGGATCCCCTTCTGCGAATCATCAGTCAGATGAATATGTTCAGGACGGATGCCCACTGTCAGTTCGCGGCCTCCCCATTCCGGGCGTGGAACCGGCAGCGGCAGTTCGAATCCGTCTTCCATTACCAGCGATGTACCGTCAGTGGTCAGCTGGCCCGGCAACAAATTCATGGCCGGAGAACCGATAAAGCTGGCGACAAACAGACTTGCCGGACGGCGGTAAACTTCAGACGGCGTACCGATTTGTTCGGCAATGCCTTTGTTCATCACGATCACACGTTCCGCCAGCGTCATGGCTTCGACCTGATCGTGCGTGACGTACAAACTGGTGGTACGCAAACGGCGGTGAAGCTGTTGCAGTTCAAGGCGCATCTGCACACGCAGTTTAGCGTCGAGATTGGACAGCGGTTCATCAAACAGGAATACCGCCGGTTCACGCACGATAGCGCGTCCCATCGCTACACGCTGACGCTGCCCGCCGGAAAGCTCACGCGGTTTGCGTTTCAGCAACGGGCCGAGTTCAAGAATACGGGCCGCTTCCTCGACGCGGGCGAGGATCTGCGCTTTACCGAAGCCGCGAATTTTCAGGCCATATGCCATGTTGTCGAACACGCTCATATGCGGATACAGCGCATAGTTCTGGAACACCATCGCAATACCGCGATCTTTCGGTTCCAGTTCGGTGACGCGCTGGTCGTTGATATAGATATCACCGGAGGTAGTGCGCTCCAGCCCGGCCACCATACGCAGCAGGGTGGATTTTCCGCAGCCCGACGGCCCGACCATCACGATGAATTCGCCGTCGGCGACATCCAGATCAATACTCTGGATAATCTGGTTTTTGCCGTCGTAGGATTTGGTCACTGCCTGTAATTTCAAATTTGCCATTTCAGTTTACTTCTCACTGTCTACCAGACCGCGCACAAACCAGCGCTGCATCAGGAGCACCACCGCCAGCGGTGGCAATAAGGTCAGGATCATGGCCGCCATCACCTGATTCCATTGGGTCGAGCCGTCGCCGGAGGAAATCATGCTTTTAATCCCCGCCACCGCCGTGCCCATCGAGACATCGCTGGTGATCAGGATCGGCCACAAATATTGGTTCCAGCCATAGATGAAGGTAATGACGAACAGTGCCGCAAGATTGGTTTTCGACAGCGGCAGCACAATGTCCCAGAAGAAGCGCATCGCGCCCGCGCCGTCGATACGCGCCGCCTCCAGCAGCTCATCCGGTAAGGTCATAAAGAACTGGCGGAACAGGAAGGTGGCGGTCGCCGAGGCCATCAGCGGCAACGTCAGGCCGGTGTAACTGTCGAGCATATGCAGATTGGCGATCACCTGGACGGTCGGGAAAATACGCACTTCCACCGGCAGCATCAGCGTCATGAAAATCAGCCAGAAGAACAGGTTACGCAGCGGAAAGCGGAAGTAGACAATGGCGTAAGCCGAGAGCATCGACACCGAAATTTTACCGACGGTGATGACCATCGCCATGATGAAGCTGTTGATCAGCATCCGTCCGAATGCCGGACTGCTGTTACCCGCCCCCTGCGTCCAGATCGTGGTGATGTTTTCCCACAAGTGCGTGCCCGGGATCAGCGTCATCGGCACGTCAAAAATCTGTTTGTTGTCCAGCGACGCTGCCACAAACGCGACGTACAGCGGAAAGAGGATCACCAGCACGCCGAGCAGCAGCATGATGTGGCTGAAGATATCCAGCCCTCTGCGGTTTTCAATCATTGATAACGCACCTTACGCTCGACAAAGCGAAACTGAATGAACGTCAGGCCGCAAACCAGCAGCATAAGAATCACGGACTGGGCGGCAGAACTGGACAAGTCCAGACCGGAGAAACCTTCGCGATACACTTTGTAAATCAGGGTGGTGGTCGCCTGCATCGGGCCACCGGCCGTCGCAGCATCAATCACCGGGAAAGTATCGAAGAAGGCGTACACCAGATTGACCACCAGCAGGAAGAAACTGACCGGCGAAATCAGCGGCAATACCAGATTGAAGAAACGGCGAACCGGGCCTGCGCCATCGATAGCCGCTGCTTCCACCAGCGATTTAGGAATCGACTGCAACGCCGCCAGGAAGAACAGGAAGTTGTAGCTGACTTGCTTCCAGACCGATGCCAGTACCACCAGGAACATCGCCTGACCGCTGTTTTGCGCGTGGTTCCAGTTGTAGCCTATCGAGCCGAGGAAATGAGTAATCAGGCCCAGACCGGGGCTGAACAAGAACATCCACAAGACGGCGGCCACCGCAGGCGCAACGGCGTATGGCAGGATCATCAGCGTCTGATAAATCCGGCTGCCGCGCACAACGTGATCGACCAGCGCCGCGAAAAACAGCGAAACGGCCAGCCCGATAAATGCCACCATAAAACTGAATTTCAGCGTGGTGTAGAAAGAATCGAGATAGTACGAGTCCTGAAAAAGCTGCACGAAGTTAGTCAGACCGGCAAAGGTACTGGATAAGCCGAACGGATCCAGCGTCTGCACCGAATACCACAGCGCCTGACCGGCAGGCCACAGGAAGAATATCGCGGTGATTAACAGCTGCGGCAAAACCAGCGCGTAGGGCAACCAGCTGCAACCAAAACCGGGACGGTGTGAACTCATGATGGTTTACTCGTTGATATAAAAGACTCCCCGAAAGGGAGCAAACCAGGTTGGTTTTGAATTTGGCTTTTGGCTCCTCCCCCTGCGAAGGGGGAGGTTGGGAGGGGKTTTGGCAAGCGACTGAGTTGTCTTTAATACCCCACCCCAGCCCTCCCCTTCGCAGGGGAGGGAGCAAAACTGGATTACTTAGTAGAAGCTTCGAAGCGACGTAACAGTAAGTTCCCGCGCTGTACTGCAGTGTCTAACGCTTCTTTGGCCGTTTTCTTGCCGCTCCACACGCTTTCCAGTTCTTCATCCAGGATGGTACGGATCTGAGGCATGTTGCCCAGACGCAGACCTTTGGTGAACGGCAACGGTGGCTTGTTCAGCATCTGGCGGGTGGCGACGTCAGAACCCGGGTTCTTCTCGTAGAAGCCTTCTTTCCTGGTCAGCTCATACGCGGCAGTCGTCACCGGCAGATAACCGGTTTTCTGATGCCATTCGGCTGCGATTTCCGGCGTGGTCAGGAATTGCAGGAATTCGGCAACGCCTTTGTAGGTGTCTTTGTCTTTGCCGTTCATCACCCACAGGCTTGCACCGCCGATGATGGCGTTTTGTGGTGCGCCTTTGATATCTGCGTCGTAAGGCATCATGCCTACGCCGTAGTTGAATTTAGAATACTGACGGATGTCAGCCAGTGAACCGGAAGACGCGGTAGTCATCGCGCAATCGCCGTTATAGAACTTGGCGGTGGATTCGTCTTTACGACCAAAATAGGTGAAATCACCTTTCTTGTTCATATCTTCAAGCATCTGGATGTGTTTGATTTGCTCTGGTTTGTTGAATTCCAGAACCGCATCGGTGCCATCGAAGCCGTTGTTTTTGGTGGCGATTGGCAGACCGTGCCAGGCACTGAAGTTCTCAATCTGGATCCAACCCTGCCAGCCGCTGGCGTAACCACATTTCATGCCCGCTTCACGCAATTTCTCGGTGTACGCAGCCATATCCTGCCAGGTTTTCGGCGGCTGATCCGGGTTCAGACCGGCTTTCTTAAAGGCATCTTTGTTGTAATACAGCACCGGCGTGGAGCTGTTGAAAGGCTGAGACAGCAGACGGCCTTTGGAATCGGAGTAATAACCGGAAACGGTCGGCACGAACTGGGAAACGTCTTCTTTAATGCCCGCATCGCTGAACACTTCGTAAACCGGTTTGATGGCTTTGCTGGCCATCATGGTCGCGGTGCCCACTTCGTAAACCTGCAAAATCGCCGGCGCATTACCGGTGCGGTACGCGGCAATACCGGCCGCCAGGCTTTCATCGTATTTGCCTTTGTAGACAGGCATGATTTTGACATCAGGGTGCGTCTGGTTAAAACGGTCCGCCAGCGAGTTCACTTCTTTGCCTAACTCGCCGTCCATAGAGTGCCAGAAAGGGATTTCTGTCACAGCGAAAGCATTGGCGCTGAAAGCCAGCGTCAGCGCGGTGCCAATGACCGTTTTTTTGAGGTTGATGAACATGCCTGTCTCCTGAATTCTGCTGGTGTGCTGCAAGTGCAGCCTGAAGTAAGCCGGGTAGAGTCGGGAGGTAAAATGACACGGTTAAGTGACAGAAAAATAACCGTTAAATGACAATGAAGTTACAGCAGCGTTAAATGCAGGTGACGGACAGATGGCAAAAAATAAGGCGCATCGGGTTAACAATGCGCCTCAGGGAATACGAAAAAAGAGGGATTACAGGGCGCGTTTCAAACGGGCGACTGCCTCGTACATTTGCTCTTCGGTCGCGGTGGCGAATGACAGACGGAAGGTCGAGTGATCCGGATTATCGGCATAGAAGAATTCCCCCGGGACAAACACCACGCCCTGCTCCAGCGTCTTTTTCATCCAGTCAGCGCAGTTACGCGGCTCGCGGAAACGCGCCCACAGGAACATGCCGCCTTTCGGATATTCAAACGTCAGCACATCGCCCAGCTCGCGTTCCAGCAGTCCGGCCATGATCTGGCATTTATTTTTATACGCCGCACGGATGGTTTCGATCTGCTTCGGCAGACGACCCAGACCGAGATAATATTCCGCAATGGTCTGCGACAGCGCGCTGGCATGCAGATCTGCGGCCTGTTTGATGATGGCGACTTTATGCAGCAACCAGTCTGGCATAATGACCCAGCCCAGACGCAGGCCCGGCGCCAGAATTTTGGAAAACGTTGAGGTATAGATGATGTTATCCGCGTGACCAAACATCGCTTTCGACAGCTCAAACAGCGTCGGCTGGCGTTCGTCGGTGAAACGCAGTTCGCCGTACGGGTCATCTTCTACAATCAGGAATTCGTGCTGTGCTGCCAGTTTCACCAGTTGCTCACGACGGGCACGGCTCAGGGTTACGCCGCTCGGGTTTCCGAACGTTGGCACCAGATACACGCCTTTAATCTTCTGCGTTTTTAGGCGTTCCGCCAGCTCATCAACAATCATGCCGTCGCCATCAGAACCGACGGACAGCAGTTTAGCTTCGGCCAGTTCCAGGGTCTGTAACGCCGCCAGATAGGTCGGGCGCTCCACCACGAAAACATCATCGGGGTTCACCACGGCGCGCATCACCAGATCCAGCGCCTGCTGGGAGCCTGCAGTGACCACGATATCTTCAGGCTGCGCAACCACACCACGCTCCTGACAAAGCTCAGCAATACGCTCACGCAGCGTATAACTGCCTTCAGTCAGACCATACTGGAACGCATGTTCCGGCTGTTCAGTAATGGCCAGATGTGTGGCTTCACGCAGGCCGTCGAAATCAAAAAGCGCCGAAGAAGGAATACCACCCGCCAGCGAAATAACGCCTTCCATCTTGCTATGTTTCAGCAATTCCCGGATGGCTGAACTTTTAAGCCTGACCATACGGGCGGCGAGTAAACCTTCTGTGTTCATGACATGTTCCTGATGATGTGCAAAGTTATACGAATGTAAGAGATGTTAATTTATAGACAAAATAAAAACCGCAAAGCGCTTGCCGTGCGGTTTGTTAGATTTAACACAGATTTTTAAAATCCGATGCCAATTTATGCGCCAAGATAGGCCGCACGCACCGCTTCGTTCGCCAGCAATGCCGCACCGGTATCTTCCAGCACCACATGGCCATTCTCCAGAACGTAACCACGATCAGCGAGTTTCAGCGCCTGATTGGCGTTTTGCTCGACCAGGAAGATGGTCATTCCTTCTTCGCGCAATTGCTGGATAGTGTCGAAAATCTGCTGGATGATGATGGGTGCCAGCCCCAGCGACGGCTCATCGAGCAGCAGCAAACGTGGCTGGCTCATCAGCGCACGGCCAATCGCCAGCATCTGTTGCTCACCGCCGGACATGGTGCCTGACCGCTGCACACGACGCTCTTTCAGGCGCGGGAACAACGTAAACACGCGCTCCAGCCGTTCCTGATACTGATCGCGTGTGGCAAAGAAACCGCCCATCGCCAGATTCTCTTCCACCGTCATGCGTGAGAACACGCGGCGGCCTTCCGGCACAATCGCGATATCGCCACGCATGATTTTGGCGGTCTGCCACTGCGTGATGTCTTTCCCTTCGAAAATAATCGAGCCATTCGTCGCACGTGGTTCGCCACATAAACTGCCAAGTAGTGTGGTTTTACCCGCGCCGTTCGCGCCGATCAGCGTGACGATTTCCCCTTTATTAATACTCAGGCTGACTTCATGCAGCGCCTGAATTTTGCCGTAATGGGCGGATACCTGATTAAATGACAACATCTTGTTCTGTCCCTTAGCCTTCGCCCATTAACCTTCGCCTAAATAGGCGCGGATCACGTCAGGATTATTACGAATTTCAGCCGGTGTGCCTTGTGCCAGCGGCGTGCCCTGATTCACTACGTAGATGCGGTCGGAAATACCCATTACGAGTTTCATGTCGTGCTCAATCAGCAGAACAGACACGTTGTGCTGGTTACGCAATTCGGCAATCAGCTGGTTCAGCTCTTCGGTTTCACGCGGGTTAAGACCGGCAGCCGGTTCGTCGAGCATCAGGATTTCAGGACGCGTCACCATGCAGCGGACAATTTCCAGACGGCGTTGCTGGCCGTAAGCCAGATTACCCGCCTGACGGTTTGCCAGCTCGAGCAATCCGACACGTTCCAGCCAGTCAGCAGCGCGATCCAAAGCATCGGCTTCAGCGCGACGAAAGCCCGGCGTTTTGAACAGCCCAGCCAGCACGCCGCTTTTCAGGTGCTGATGCTGCGCGACCAGCAGGTTTTCGATCACCGTCATTTCACGGAACAGACGCACGTGCTGGAAAGTACGTACCACGCCCATGCGGGCAATTTTCTGCCCCGGTAAACCTTCCAGATGCTGATCACGCAGTTTAATGGTGCCGCCGCTCGGTTTGTAGAAACCGGTCAGGCAGTTAAATACCGTGGTTTTACCGGCACCGTTCGGGCCGATCAGCGAAACAATTTCGCCCTGATTGAGGTTCAGCGCCACATTGTTGACCGCCAGCAGGCCGCCAAAACGCATCATCAACCCTTCAACCGCTAACAGAGGTTGCGTACTCATGCCTTTTCCCCCTGATCCGCGATTTGTTGCTTAGACAGCTTCAGTTTCAGTTGCGGGCGCTTCATCGGCAGTAAGCCCTGCGGACGCCAGATCATCATCAGCACCATTAATGCGCCGAGCAGCAACATGCTGTACTCGTTGAGATCACGCATCAGTTCGCGGGAAACCACCAGCAAAATAGCCGCCAGAATGACTGCAAACTGCGAGCCCATCCCGCCGAGCACGACGATAGCCAGCACGAAGGCGGATTCCGCAAAGGTGAAGGATTCCGGGCTGACAAAGCCCTGACGCGCCGCAAACAGCGTACCGGCAAAACCGGCAAACGCAGCGCTGATGGTGAACGCGGTCAGTTTGATGCGGGTCGGGTTCAGGCCCAGTGAACGGCAGGCAATTTCATCTTCACGCAAGGCTTCCCATGCACGGCCGAGCGGCATACGTAGCAAACGGTTGATGATGAACAATGTGGCGAGCACCAGCAACAGCGCCACCATGTACAGGAAAATAATGCGGTCGCTGGGATCATACGTAACATTAAAGAAGTTGCTGAAGGTATCCCAGCCGCCGTCGCGCGGTGTCCGGCTGAATTCCAGCCCGAACAGCGTGGGTTTCGGGATCTGGCTGATGCCGTTCGGTCCGCCGGTCAGTTCGGTATTATTGAGCAGCAGGATGCGGACGATTTCCCCAAAACCCAGCGTCACAATCGCCAGATAGTCACCCCGCAATCGCAGAACCGGGAATCCAAGCAGGAAACCAAACGCCGCCGATACCAGACCAGCCAGCGGTAAGGCCTCCCAGAATCCGATGCCGTAATAGTGATTGAGCAGCGCGTAGGTGTAAGCGCCGATGGCATAAAAGCCGCCGTAACCCAGCACCAGCAGGCCGGACAATCCGACCACCACGTTCAGACCGAGGCCGAGCATGATGTAGATGAGCGTCAGCGTGGCGATATCCACCGTGCCGCGCGAGACGATAAACGGCCAGGCGATAGCGGCGATAATCAGCACCAGCGCCAGCAGTTTTTGTTTCGGCGTCGAGCCATCAAAGCTGGGCAAAACCCAGCCCGGACCTGAGACTTTTTTCAGGCCGCTGCTGACCATCGGGCGGAATAGCTGGAATACGAACACGATGGCGCAGCCGATGGCAATCCACGTCCAGCGCACTTCACCGGCGCCGTTGACCACCAGTTTTGTGCCGTCGAGGCTCAGCTGCAATCCCATGATGAATGCGGCCAGCACCAGCAGGACGAAAGCGGAGACCAGCGCATTTAACAGATTCAGGCGCTTCATACTTTCTCAACCTCCGGACGACCCAGAATACCGGTCGGCAGCACCAGCAACACGACGATCAGCAGTGCAAAGGAAACCACGTCTTTGTATTCGGTGCTCAGATACGCTGAGGTCAGCGCTTCAGCCACGCCCAGAATCAGGCCGCCGATCATCGCCCCCGGAATACTGCCGATCCCACCAAGAACCGCGGCGGTGAAAGCTTTCATACCGGCCATGAAGCCGATATACGGATTGATTACGCCGTAGAACTGACCGAGCAGAACGCCCGCTACGGCCGCCATTAACGCGCCAATGACGAAGGTTAGCGAAATCACGCGGTCAGTGCTGATCCCCAGCAGGCTGGCCATTTTGAGGTCTTCGGCGCAGGCACGACAGGCGCGACCCATACGCGAATAACGGATGAACAGCGTCAGCGCCAGCATCGCGACAAACGTGACGACCCAGATAATCAGCTGCATGGTGCTGATGGTCGCCGCAAAGCCGTTGGTTTCACCCAGTTTCCACTGGCCGGTCACCAGACTCGGTAAGGCGAGATCGCGTGAGCCCTGCGTGAGGCTGACGTAGTTTTGCAGAAAAATTGACATCCCGATGGCAGAAATCAGTGCAATCAACCGCTTGGAGTTACGCACCGGCTTATACGCCACGCGTTCAATACTCCAGCCATAGGCACTGGAAATTACAATCGCGGCGATAAAACCGGCACCGATCAGCAACCAGCTGGCGTCGATACCCATCATCATCAGGGCGGCGATAACAATAAAGGAGACATAACTGCCGATCATATACACCTCGCCGTGGGCGAAGTTGATCATGCCGATAATGCCGTAAACCATGGTGTAACCAATGGCGATCAGCGCATAAGTACTGCCCAACGTGACACCGTTGAACATCTGCTGAATGAAATAGAGGAACTGCTCTGACATACCCTATCCTTATTAATCAAGGGTTTGATAACTTGTGCTACTCCTCCCCCTGCGAAGGGGGAGGTTGGGAGGGGGTTTTGCAAACAACGCCGTTGCCATTAATACCCCACCCCAGCCCTCCCCTTCGCAGGGGAGGGAGCGGAGAACCACTTTGGTGCGGTTTTATTTGATTGGGGTAGACGTGCCGTCTTTATGCCATTCGAAAATACCGAATTCGAATCCTTTCAGGTCACCTTTTGCATCCCAGCTCAGCGGGCCCATCACGGTATCCACTGGCGCTGATTTCAGGTTTTTGGCGATATCTGCCGGTTCCATGCTGCCGCTGCGTTCCATACCGGTAGTCAGCGCCTGCAATGCGGCGTAAGTCGTCCAGACGAACGGACCGGTTGGATCCAGTTTCTTGGCTTTCAGGGCATCCACAATTGGCTGGTTAGCCGGTACCTGATCATAACGTTTTGGCAGGGTCACCAGCATGCCTTCAGAAGCATCACCGGCAATGTTAGACAGTGAGGAGTTGCCCACACCTTCCGGGCCCATGAATTTAGCTGCCAGACCGGCTTGTTTTGACTGACGCAGGATCTGCCCCATTTCCGGGTAATAGCCGCCGAAATAAACGAAATCGACGTTTTCTTTCTTCAGACGCGCCACCAGTGTGGAGAAGTCTTTGTCGCCTGCGGTCACRCCTTCAAACAGGACAACGTTGCCGCCGCCTTTTTTCAGCGCATCCTGTACAGAACGGGCCAGGCCTTCACCGTATTGCTGTTTATCATGCACCACGGCGATACGTTTTGGTTTGATAGTGTCGAGGATGTATTTCGCTGCGGTCGGGCCTTGATCAGAATCCAGGCCAGTAGTGCGCATCACCATTTTATAACCACGGGTGGTCAGGTCAGCGTTAGTCGCCGCCGGGGTGATCATCAGCACGCCTTCATCTTCATAGATGTCGGAAGCGGGCTGAGTGGAAGAAGAACACAGGTGACCGATCACGTAACGAATACCGTCGTTGATCACTTTGTTGGCAACCGCAACGGCTTGTTTCGGATCACAGGCATCGTCATATTCCACGCCAACCAGTTTGTCGCCCTTCACGCCGCCTTTGGCATTGATATCAGCGATCGCTTGTTTTGCCCCCGTAAACTCCATGTCACCGTACTGGGCGACCGGACCTGACATAGCACCGACAATGGCGACTTTGATGTCTTTTGCGAACGCCGCCTGACTCATTGCTAATGCAATACACCCTGCCAGCCAGATCTTACCCTTTGTTACTTTCATCCGATTACCCCGTTCATGTGTGTGTTGTGGTTTGCTCTTTGTTGCCTGTTCAAAACATCATCACTTAGGAAATTTAGTATAAGTAATAACGAGTTACCGGCTTATTTCGTCTTATTTTCGAATAAGACTTTATAATTCATATCATTAAACAGGAATTTTCTTCTGCAAATCAAATAGCACAATCAGAAATATGAGGTGTAAACAGAATTTTATTTGGCTGAAAAGGCGGTGTAGATTTAAACAATCAGTCGTTAACACTGGCTTTATTGATTAAAGCCAACATTTATCGCTTATGCAGAGATCACTAAAAAACTTTTCGACCTGTTACTGTACAAAAAAAGTTACGCCCGATTTCTGGTGGATTCCGCTACACTGACGCTCCCTTTTTCTGACCTTGCGCATCATGAAATTAACTATCCAAAAACTGACGTCGCTCAGCGTGCAGGACCTGATCGACCTGGCAAAAATCTGGCCGGAGCAAACTGAAAGTGACTGGCAAGCCAGCCTGCAAAATAACCGCGCGCTGTTCGCTGCGGTGTTTAATGAACGCATTCTGGGCGCAGTGAAAATCAGGCTCGACGGTAATCAGGCTGAACTGAGTGATTTGCTGGTGCGCGAAATCACGCGCCGTCGCGGTGTCGGATTGTATCTGATGGAAGATGTGCAGGCGCAACTGCCGCAGGTGGAAAGCTGGACGATGAAAGCGGATCCGGAACCCGTGCTGGATGCATTTATGCTGGCCTGCGGTTTTGTACGTGAAGGCAATGTCTGGAAAAAATCCTGAGCACAGCCTGCCCGCGCGGATTTTCAGTCATAAAAAAAGCGACCCGAAGGTTAATGCCGGTCACTTAAGGTGACCGGCATTGTTTTTTAAGGGATATTTTGACCTTTTTTCTCTCACTTCCCTCGCATATTCACGCTCACGCCTCGAGGGCAGCTTTAGCATCGCTGCGTTGCTGTAAAAATGCTTCAGATGACCCGGGATGGCTCCCGCTGATGCCCACGGCAGCCCGATTAACAACCGTAATAT
>NZ_JBFUHK010000029.1:0-51837 GCF_056402435.1 Rahnella sp. P4_A8
ATTTTGGAGGATGTGCTGGCTAGAAAACATGCCAAACATCTTAAATTAAAGCTCCTCTAAAAGAACTCCATATAACATTCATCCATCAAGCATATAAAAATTAAAACTAACTAATACATTATTCGCCCAATTATTGATCTCCTTCATCCTTTCCTGCAGCGGCGTCAGTTCGTTCCTAACAAAAACCTGCGCCGCCTTCTCCACATCCCCAAACCCACCGGCATTATCAGGAATTATCCCCATCATCTGCGGCGGAACGCGGTGCGCGCTCAGCAGGTCATCACGGCTGGATTTCTTGATGTTGAAGAAATCATCCTTGGTGGCGACCTCACTCAGCGGCAAAATCTGAATGCCGTCTTTTTTGCCGTTAGGGGCGTACATAAACAGGTTGCGGAAGTTGCCCAGACCTTTGGTATCCCTCATTGCCTTACGCATTGAATCAATATCACTGCTGCTTTGCGCGGCGTCGGTCATATACAAGATGTAGCCCGCGTGCGCACCATTCTGGTAATACTTACGGCGGAACAGCGTCGCGGCCTCGTTTAACCAGGCAGAGTTCAGCGCGCTCAGGTATTCCGGCAGGCCGTAAATCTCCTGGTTAATGTCTGGTTCGATCAGATGAAAGATGCTGCCTGCTGCGAACTGGTGCGGTTCCTTCCAGCCTTGTACAAACCAATATGTCCCCTCTTCCACTCCGCGACGAACATACTTAGCTGGCACAGCCTCAAATCGCAGCGGTTCGCCGAGCTGGTTGCGGATCAGTTCCAGATACGCATTCCCGAATACCAGATAATCCAGGGCGAATTTGCTGAACTCCTGCTGGCTCAGGAGCGGATGCGGGATAAATGTCGAAGCGAGGATATTGCGCTTCACGTAAATCGGGGAGCTGTGGTGAACGGCGGCGCGCAGGCTGCGGGCAAGCCCGTCGAAACTGACAGGCGGCTCATACCAGCGGCCGTTGCCAGTGCATTCGATATAATCCAGAATCTCGCGGCGGTCTAAAACCGGCGTCGGATCACCGAAACTGAATACCTCTGCGCCCTGCTGGCTTTCAGTGGTCGTGGTCTGCGTGACTTTACGGTATTTACGCTTGCTCATTTAGTAGAACTCCAGAATGTTCGGGCTTTGTCCGCCATTGGCGGCGGTCAGCGGTTCGTTTAACAGGGCGTGCATGATTGCCCACGCGACGTCGGCGTGGCTGGCCTCTTCACTGCGGCTGGCTTCGTAGGTTGAACGGTTGCCGCTGGCGGTCATCGTTTTGCGGATCGCCATAAACGAGGCTGTGATGTCGGTATGGCCAGTGTCATATTCCAGACGGCCGGAGCTGATGGTGTCTTTTGCTTTCAGTACCAGCGCAGTTTTTACTTCGGGGCTGTAACGGATCTCACGCGCCGCCGGAAAGAACTGCTGAACAAGCTGGAATACGCCTTGCCCAATGCCAGTTGCATCGATGCCGATGTACTCCACGGCATAACGATTTGTGAGTTCCTCGATACTTCTGGCCTGTGCGGCAAAGTCCATGCCCTTCCACTGGTGACGCTCGAGCACGCGGAACTTGCCGCCAGACACCACCGGCGGAGCGATCACCGCACAGCCTGCGCTGTCGCCGGTGTGCGACGGGTCGTAACCAATCCACACGGGACGATAGGCAAATGGCCGCTTAAGATACGGGTCGAAGTCTTCCCACTCGTCCAGACTGTCCACCATGCAGCCCTGCAACTCAGCGAACGGGAATACCGACGCCTGATCGTCCACAAACTCACACATCAGCAGATTTTCATATTCGGCTGGGCTGTATTCCAGTTGCAGCTGTTCCAGGTCGAACAAGTTACAGCCACCCGACAGCGCGTCTTCCACCGTCACAATCTGCCGCCACTGGCCGTCATCGCACAGCACGCCTTTCGACAGATGCGCGTGCGTTAAATCCAGGTCAATCCTGTCGGCTTTATTGCGACGGCCTTTGTTGAAAAGTTCACCCGACCAGAACGGATAGGCGCTGTGTGCAAGGCTGGATGGCGTAGAAAAGTAGGTGCTTCGCCATTTCTTATGCAGCGACATACCGGAAGCCACTTTGCGCAGCTCCTGAAATTTAGGGATCCAGAAGTATTCGTCCAGGTATAAATTGCCGGTATAGCTTTGCGCGGTGCGGACGTTGGTACCAAGGAAAATCAGCCGTGCGCCGTTCGGCAGCACAATCGGGTCGCCTTTTAAATCGACATCGACCTGTCGGGCAAAGTCGATAATGTAGTTTTTAAAGACGTGCGCCTGCGCCTTACTGGCTGACAGGAAAATCTGATTGCGGCCGGTGGTCAGCGCGTCAATCAGCGCTTCCCGAGCAAAGTAGAAGGTTGCGCCAATCTGGCGTGACTTGAGGATGTTGCGGATACGGTACTGAAGCCCTGCCTGATGCCATCCGCGCTGATACTCAAACGAGGTTTCAATGAAGATGTCTCCGAGTTTCTCAATGGCCACATCACTGAAAACATTCTTATCGGGTGCCTTGCGTTCGCCCTTGTTGCGGTTGGCAACGTTCGGATTTAAATCAGCCTCGCTGCCGGTATGGTTGTAGCGATTTACCCGTGCCAGGCGTTCAATCTGTCGGCCTAACAGGTCGATCTCTTTGTAGTCCTTCCCCTCTTTCACATCCTTCATGACGAGCTGGATTAGCCGCGCTTCCATGCTGGTTTCCACGCGAGAAATAGGCGCAATGGCCTCCCACTGATCGCGAGTTTTCCAGCTCTGCACGGTCGGCGTTTTTTGGCTCAGCATCTCCCCGATTTGCCGCACGGAAAAACCCTGCCAGTAAAGCAGTGCCGCCTGTCGGCGCGGGTCGCTGATGATGGTGGAGTTTGAAATATTCATGCCGCCACGTTACCGGCCAGACAGCCGTTTTTCGCGCTGCCCACGTTGTGCCATCGGGCAACAACCCGCATCGGCTGGCGGCCTGTGGTGACTGTCTGGAAACTAACTCCTGTTCTCAACACTCATTACCGGAGTCAGTTACATGGCAAAGAAAGTATCGAAATGGTTCCGCATCGGGGTCGAAGGCGACACCTGCGACGGCCGCGAAATTGATGCTAACGACATCAAGCAAATGGCGGAGACGTACAGCGCGAAAGCCTATGGTGCCCGCGTCAATCTGGAGCACATCAAAGGCGTATTACCGACCAGCGATTTCCGCCGTTATGGCGACGTGATCCAGCTTAAAGCCGAACAAATTAATGACGCGGCTGAACCTCTACTGCATGACAAATGGGCGCTGTACGCAATGATCAGCCCGACCGCGGATTTAACGCAGATGGTCGGCGACGGACAGAAGGTTTACACCTCGATGGAGATCAAACGCAACTTCGCCAATTCCAATAAATCCTACCTGGTCGGTCTGGCCGTCACCGATGACCCCGCAAGCCTCGGCACTGAAATGCTGGAATTCAGCCGTACGGCAAAACAGAACCCGCTCGCCGGTCGTAAAACCGATCCGGACAGCCTCTTCACTGTTGCGACCGAAGCACTGATTGAGTTTGAAGATGCGCCGGAAACTGCCCCTTCTCTTTTCGCCCTGGTGAAACAAAAGCTTTCACGTAAACAGGCGTCAGACGATGCCCGCCTGGCTGATGTTCATGAAGCCGTCAGCGAAGTCGCTCAATACGCTCAGACCGGACTGGATAAGCATGAAACCAGCCTGACCGACCTGCTGAGCCGCGTCGATACCCTGGAAAAATCCACCGCTGCCGAACATGAAGCTCTCAGTGAATTAAAGGGCAAGCTTGCGCAGACACCGGCGCAGAACTTTAACCAGCGTCCGCACGCAACCGGCGGCACAGGCGCTGACGAGACAGTCACCGACTGCTGATCCGACACATTAATTTATTCTCAGGAAACACTCATGAAAAAAGAAACGCGCTTTAAATTTAATGCGTTCCTGTCTCAGCTCGCCAAACTCAACAACGTTGACGTCGGCACGCTGGACAAGAAATTTAACGTCGAGCCGTCCGTCACGCAGACGCTGATGACCCGATTACAGGAATCCTCAGAGTTTCTGACCCGTATCAACATCATTCCGGTGGACGAAATGATGGGCGCGAAAGTGGGCGTTGGCGTGACTGGTACGATTGCCTCCACCACCAACACAGACGCAGGTGACGAGCGTGAAACGGCTGACTTCACAAAGCTGGATCAGGAAGGCTATCACTGCACCAAAACCAACTACGACTTCCACTGGATGTACAGCAAGCTGGATTTGTGGGCGCGCTATAACGATTTTCAGACCCGTTTGCGTGACGCCATTATCAAGCGTCAGGCACTGGATCGCATCCTGGTCGGCTTTAACGGTGTTTCCCGCGCACCGACATCTAACCGTGTACAGAATCCGCTGTTGCAGGATGTCGGCGTGGGCTGGTTGCAAAAATACCGCCTGAATGCCCCGACCAAAGTGATGGGCATGATTGTCGCCGAAAACGGCACCGTGACCAATGAGGCGGTGAAAGTCGGTGGCGAAGGTGAGTACAAAAACCTCGATGCGCTGGTCTTTGATGCGGTGAATGAACTGATCGACCCAATCTATCAGGACGATACCGAACTGGTGGTTATCTGTGGCCGCAAGCTGCTCGCGGATAAGTATTTCCCGCTGATCAACAAACAACAGCCAAACACTGAGGCGATGGCCGCCGACCTGATTGTCAGCCAGAAACGCATCGGCAATCTGCCCGCCGTTCGTGTGCCCGGCTTCCCTGCTAACGCCATGCTGATTACCCGTCTGGATAACCTGTCCATTTACTGGCAGGACGGCACGCACCGCCGCCACGTTGAGGAAGTGCCTAAGCGTGACCGTATCGAAAACTACGAATCCATTAACGAGGATTATGTGGTGGAAGATTACGGCTGCGGCTGTCTGATCGAGAACATCGAAGTGACCGCCGGAGAAGACGACACAGCTGAAAAAGCTGAACTCAGCAAATTCACCTCGGCGATCGTTGATGCCATCAAAACTGCATCCGGTACCACCGCACCGGCAGCTCAGGAGTAAGCCATGACCAGCCCTGCCCGACGTCATTTGTTGCGGCAGTCAGCGATCGAAGCCGCGCAGCAGGATACCGGCCTGCTGCGTCATGCCACCGGCTATGAACTGCTGCTGCAACAGCTTAATGCTGACCAGAAAGCCCTGAAGAAGGCCTATTCCGCTGAGAAAAAGGCAGAACTCAAACGCAAGATGCTGCCCGAATATGCGCCGTGGGTGGCGGGCGTTCTCGCCGAGGGGAAAGGTGCTCAGGACGCCATCCTGATGACCATCATGATCTGGCGTATTGATGCTGGTGACTACACTGGTGCACTGGAAATCGCCCGCTACGCGCTGCATTACAAGCTGGCGATGCCGTTCGGCAAACGTCCTGCCGGTTATGCGCTGGCGGAGGAAATCGCCGACATGAGCACCCGCGCTCATGCTGCCGGTGAGCCGGTCAGTCTCGATGTACTGATGACCACGATGGAACTGACGGAAAGCCAGGACATGCCGGATCAGGTGCGTGCCAAGTTGCACAAAATCACCGGCTACCTGTATCGCGATGCGGAGAAACTGCCGCTCGCCCTGCAACACCTGAAACGCGCCTTCCAACTAAACAGCAACTGCGGCGTTAAAAAAGATATTGAGCGGCTGGAGTCAGCCATCAAAAAGGCTGCCAGCAGCTAAACAGAACGCGCCCCGCGCCGGACGGCACGCCAGCCGCGACAGGTCTGTGACCTCGTTCAACGCTGGCGTCCACCGTCCCCTATTCAGAGGTCACTATGTCTCTTGTTGTACCTGCACCAAAGCCGGATGCCGCGACGGAACCAGCGATCAAAAACACGCACTTCTGGCCGGATATCAATCCGGTGGAGTTACGCGACACTCTGCGCCTGGAAGGAACGGTGACCGCCAAACGTCTGCGCGCCGTCATTAAGTTCGCGCTGACCGAAGTGAATGCCGAGCTTTACAGCTACCGCGTCGCACAGCTGGCTCAGGGATACAAAACTCTCGCTGATGTCCCGGCTGACCAGATTGATGATGAAAGTATCAAAGTCTGTGCCTACCTGCGGGCGGTTTCCTCCATTACGGCTGCCATTCTGGCGGAACGATATCCGAACAGTGATACCACCGATGCTGGCAGTAAAAAGGCGGAAATTGTCGAAAGCACGGTTGATGAACTGTGGCGTGATGGCCGCAATGCGATCAGCGATGTCGCTGGCGTGTCGCACTGTGTGATCGGTCTGCTCTGATGAAAGTCTATGCCGAACAGGGCGACACCGTGGATTCGCTCTGCTGGCGTTACTACGGGCGCACCGAATCGGTGATGGAACAGGTTTACGCGGCTAACGTTGGCTTAGCCGCTCGCGGGGCAATTTTGCCCCATGGCTACGCGGTGGAGCTGCCGGATATTACTCAGGCCGCAGTCAGCGAAACCGTCTCACTTTGGGACTGATGACCATGGAGCGCATCACCTCGTTTATTTGTTATTGCGTCGCGGCCTTTCTTGCGTGGCTCGGCGCAATGTCGCCGCAGGATATTGCCTTTTTAGTCGGTGCCGCCGTCGGCGTCGCGACCTTCCTGGTGAACTGGTACTACCGGCGCAAAACTTACCGCCTGCTGAAAGAAATGGGCATCAGAGGGGACATTAATGCAGCCATCAATCGTTAGACGCTGCGCCGTCGCCGCAGTACTTGCGATTGCCGCGCTGCTGCCGCAAACGCAGACCCTGAAAACCTCCGCCGCCGGTCTGGCACTGATTGCTGATTTTGAAGGCTGCCGCCTGTCCGCCTATCAGTGCAGCGCGGGCGTCTGGACAAACGGGATCGGGCACACCGCAGGCGTGAAACCGCAAGCGCAAATCAGCGAACGTCAGGCCGCCGTTAACCTGGTGGAAGACGTGATGCAGGTGGAGAAAGGCATTGCCCGATGTATGCCGGTTGCCATGCCGCAGCCGGTGTATGACGCCGTGGTGTCCTTTGCCTTTAACGTCGGTGTGACGGCGGCGTGTAAGTCCACGCTGGCGTTTTTTATCAGCAAGGGGAAATGGAGAGACGCCTGCGAGCAGTTGCCGCGCTGGGTGTTTGTGAACGGTGTCCGCGTCACCGGCCTGGAGCGCCGCCGCGCGAATGAGCTGGCCTACTGCCTGCGGGGAGTCTGATGCGCGTTTTAATTTTATTACTGCTGGCAGCCTGCGCGCTGGCGGGACTGCAAACCTGGCGTATTGGTGGCCTGCATGATGAAGCCGAACAGGCGCAACGCATCATCGGCACGCTGTCCGCCGGAATCGAAAGCCGCGACAACGTTATTAATCGCCTGAACGATGATGCCGTGACGCGGGAACGCCAGGAGCAAAGCCTGCGCGCACAGCTCTCACAAGCGGGGCAGTTAGCGCGGGATCGTGAAGTTCATATTCAAAGGTTACTCAATGAAAATCAGGAAATGCGCGACTGGTACGCTGCCCCTCTGCCTGATGGTATTAGCCGGATGCACGCACGTCCCGCCTTTGCCAGCGCCGCAGATTATTTACATTGGCTGTCCGGTGGTAACCAGTTGCCCGATACCGGCAAGCGCACCGGCCACTAACGGCGACTTGAGCGCCGACGTCAGAAACCTGGAGGCCGAGCTGGTTGCCTGCGGCCTCCAGGTGGAAGCGGTCAAACAATGCCAGGAGGAACATCGTGTTAAAACCCGCCCAACTGAGAAAAGCGTTAACTGATGCGGTGCCGGTGCTACAAACCAGTCCCGACACCTTGCGGATGTTTGTGGATAACGGGCGTATCGTTTCCACGTTAGCCAGCTCGCTGTCGTTTGAATACCAGTATCAGACCGAGCTGCTGATCACCAACTTTGCCCAGGACTGCGATCTGATTATTGTGCCAATCTTGGCGTGGTTGCGTGAGAATCAGCCGGACATCATGGCGACACCAGAAAAACAGCAGACCGGCTTTAAATTCAAGGCCGATATGCTGGATGATGGTTCCTACGATATTGCCATTGATGTGCAGCTCACCGAGCGCGTGATCGTCAAACAGATTGATGCTGGTCTGTACGTGGAGCATTTTCCGGAACCGCCTCTGCCGGAGCCGGTGGAAAGGCCGCGTGAACTGTACCTGCACGGCGAGTTAGTGAGTCAGTGGAATGAGTGAGCTGTCAGCGTTTGATACCCGCCTCGCGGGATTGATTGCGGCGCTGTCACCGCAAAGCAGGAAGGCGATGGCGGCGACCATTGCGAAGCGTCTGCGCAAACATCAGCAGCAGCGCATTAAACAGCAGGTCACGCCGGAGGGGCAGCCGTTCACCCCGCGCCGCCCGCAGCCTTTACGGGCAAAGAAAGGTCGCATTAAGCGGGAAATGTTCGCCAAACTGCGCACGGCAAAATACATGAAGGCCAAAGGCACCGCTGATGACGCCGTGGTGGAATTCACCGGACAGGTGCAGCGCATGGCGAAAGTGCATCAGTACGGGCTGCGGGATCGTCCGTCCGTACGTGCGAAAGAAATGCGGTATCCGGCGCGCCCGCTTTTGGGAATGGACGCCGAAGACATGAAGATTGTGGAAGATGAATTGCTAGTGCATATTAGCTCAGACTTCATCTGAAATAACGGAGGCACAAAGCTAAACCTGGTTTGACAGCCGGCTCTGTGCCAGTAGCGGACATGATTATTTAAAAGCGTGAAAAACAACTTGCGTAGTAAATTATCAAAATGAAAAGTATAGAATAATTCATAATGCAACTACCCACTAGCTATTTATAAACCGAATTTTTTAAATACTTTATTCCTCCTGTTGATTGGCAGAACAAAGTTAACCCCAAAGTTATTACCGGAACCATAACAAGCTATCAATTTAGAAAAAATATCATGATATAAATCAACTTTCAATGACTCATCGTAAATATACTCCATAACATAACGTGAAATATACCCTGCTAGTACATCTGCGAGCTGAATCCCTGCTGATTTCTTAGAGTCGGGGAATTTTATATCTAAGTTCGTTTTTATATTAAAATCCGTTGTTACATCGAATGGGTTTTTTACGCTTGAGTTTTTTAATTGCTCAGAGCAAAAAATCAAAATATCATCAAAGTGATCTTGTTTATCATGAAAAAATGTCACATCTGATATGTCACCGTCATGGTGCCTGTTTACTTTTCCCATTAGGTTGAACCACGAATGTACATGAGGCAGCAAGTGTATTTCATTACCTTTTTTATTAATGTCAGGTATAGGAATAAGATTTTTTATCAAATCATGATCTGATGACTTGTTAGAGTGATAAAATCGAATGGTCGATTGCAAGCAACGCATAGCTTCAGCTTTATACTGAAAAGTGAATTCTCTACTTTTGAAATAGTTTCTCAACTTTTTCATTGACGCTAGTAAAGAGGCTTCGGATTTGTATATGCATGCCTCAAAAAAAGATTTATAACAATCTAGCGGTAGATTTTCTGACAAGTATTCAGTGAGTTCGTTACGAAATCCCTGAGCATTAATTTCGGAATCAAATTGTTGAAAATATGGAGGGCAGACCTGATGACTGACAATTGAGACAGCAATGCAATATTTTTTATCGACAACTTCAACATAGAAAGGTAGTTTATTTATTGCAATGTAATCAAATAAATCATAGATAAATTTTGGTTTTGATTTATATAAATTCTTAGACTTTAATTCTTCTCCTTGGATCTTATGTTTGTTTTTTAATGATTTAATATATTCTTCAAGATCATCGCAATCAACTACCCCAACACAAGATAATGCAAAAAAAGGTTGGCTGGCAAAGTTCAAATCTGGTGGGAGTTTAACCAAGTCCCCAGTATTTCCACTTTCATCTAAAAAGTACTGATTTAACATTTTATCTCCAAGTTTATTAATTTTCATTTCAGTAAGAACCCCTTTTCATTACTAAACCAATCCGCTCTATAATAACTCATTCATAATAGCATACTCTATACGAAGTTCATTTCCCCGATAATTATGTTGAAAATTTCACAACTCCGCTTCACCTAAAATGGACATCCATAGCCGCAGTCTTGCTAACAATAAGTACTCAGGCAAGGTAGAACCTGCATAAATTGATTAATTATAGTTAGATTCAAACAGTTGATATATTAAAGCATAGTGAAAATCCGGAATTAAAAAACAGCGAGCTTCAATTTTTAAATTAATTATCAAACCATAAGTAATCTCGATTAAGAAGACTTACTTTTGTTGCATCTTTTGATGCTAGAGTTGTACACTCTCCTTTATCGAACTCATCCAGACTCACGAATGTAAAACTTCTACCATCTTTTTCTTTTGGAAACACCATAAATACCACTTCGAAAGTATGATCACTATTCTGATCTTTTAAATATTTATCGAGCGCACGATACTTTCCTATTTCACAGTCGGTAAGTGTAAATGAAGTGCAATCTTCCGTTGAATGATACTTTGCATCTAAAAGGATGACTGTTGCATCATCAGCTTCAACAATAAAGTCGGGACGTTTCCCCCCATAAGTTTTCAAACTTTCAGATAAGGTTCCTATTCCCTGATCAACACATTCAAATTTCCAATTTGAATTTTCCAGCCATTTAATGGCATATTTTTCACCATCCTCGCCAGCTGATGTAGCGCATTGTTTTCTTAACATTCTGCGCATTTCTTCTAAACTTAGCATAAATTACATATTCCTTTTTTATAGGTTAATCTTCATTATCGGCATTATTTAATGATTCTTTACAAGTAAATTTCAAAAAAAGTTATCCGAGTATATCTGTTAGAATTGTTATTAAGCATACCAGAGACTTCCGCTTCTCGCTCAAACCAGACTGTCAGATCAAATCTGAGCTAATACTCCTCTGCCAGTGTTCTCCACGTTGTGCCACCAGCCATCAACCCGCCTCAAATTGTATGCCGCCTGACAGGGCGGCATTCTTTTATCCATGAATACATCCATTCCGAAACACGACATTCCGCGCCTGCTTCGCAATCTGATCCGCATTGGCACCGTTGCCGAGGTGGATTTAGTTGCGGGCACCTGTCGCGTGAACACCGGCGGCAACGTCACCGACTGGCTGCACTGGCTGACCTCCCGCGCAGGGCGCTCCCGTTCCTGGTGGGCACCGTCCGCCGGTGAACAAGTTCTGCTGTTCTGCCTGGGCGGCGAGCTGGACACTGCCTTTGTGATGCCCGGCGTTTTCTCTGATGAATTCCCCGCCCCGTCTGCCTCGGCGGATGCCGTGCACGTCACTTTCCCTGACGGTGCAGTGATCGAGTACGAGCCGAAGACCGGCGCGCTGCTGGCAACCGGCATCAAGTCCGCCACGGTGAACGCTGCCGATAAGGTGGCGGTTACTGCTCCGTTGATCACCTGCAGGGCGACAACCCGCATCACTCTCGACACGCCGGAGGTGGTCTGCACCAACAAGCTCACCACCGGCACTATCGAGATTAAAAAGGGCGGCACTATGACCGGCAATCTCACCCACTCGGGTGGCAGCATCACGTCAAACGGCGTCGTTGTTCATACCCATAAACACGGCGGCGTCCAGACGGGCGGCGGTCAAACGCAGGTGCCGTCATGACTAACGCGAAATACATCGGGCTGGCTCGCGATACGGGGCGCAGCGTCGAAGACCTGGCACACATTCAGCAGTCGGTCAGCGACATTCTGCGCACGCCCGTCGGTTCCCGCGTCATGCGCCGTGACTATGGTTCATTGCTGTCTGAGCTGACTGACCGCCCGCAGAATGCGGCGCTGCGCCTGCAAATCATGGCGGCCTGTTACAGCGCGATCCTCAAGTGGGAGCCACGCGTCAGCCTGACCGGCATCACCTTTGAAACGACGTTCGACGGGAAAGGCGTGGTGGATATCACTGGCATCCGCAAAGACACGTCCGCCGCCATTTCCTTAACCTTACCAGTGAGCTGAATTATGGCAACTATCGACCTGAGCCAGTTACCCGCCCCCGACGTGGTGGAGGTACTGGATTACGAAACCCTCCTGGCGGAGCGCAAAACCACGCTGGTCTCGCTGTACCCCGAAGGCCAGCAGGTCGCCATCGCCCGTACGCTGACCCTGGAGTCTGAACCCATTGTGAAGCTGCTGGAGGAGAACGCCTACCGCGAAGTGATCCTGCGTCAGCGGGTGAACGAGGCGGCGCAGGCTGTGATGCTGGCTTATGCCACCGGCACTGATCTGGACAATATCGCCGCCACGTTCAGCGTGGAACGCCTGACGATCACGCCTGCGGATACGGTCAGCGTGCCCGCCGTGGCGGCAGTCATGGAAAGCGATGCTGATTTGCGTATCCGTGCGCAGCAGGCGTTTGAAGGGCTGAGCGTAGCCGGTCCGGTCGGTTCCTATGAGTATCACGGGCGCTCGGCTGACGGGCGGGTGGCGGATATTTCGGTGGTAAGTCCCTCGCCTGCCTGCGTGACGATTTCCGTGCTGGCACAGACCGGCAACGGCACCGCCCCGGCTGACCTGCTGGCGGTGGTTCAGGCCGCGCTCAATGATGAAAACGTGCGCCCCGTGGCTGACCGCGTGACCGTCCAGTCTGCCACCGTGGTCAGTTACACCATTGACGCCGTGCTGTATTTGTTCCCAGGTCCGGAAGCCGAACCTATCCGCGAAGCCGCCGAAGCAAAACTGATTGCCTACACCACCGCGCAGCACCGGTTAGGCCGCGACATCCGGCTGTCCGCCATTTATGCCGCGCTGCACGTTGAAGGCGTGCAACGGGTGGAGCTGAAAAGCCCCGCCGCTGACATCGAGCTGGATAAAACGCAGGCGTCATTCTGCACCGCGTACACCCTGAAAGTGGGCGGTTACGATGAGTGATCGCCTGCTGCCCGTCGGTTCCTCCGCGCTGGAAGTCGCCGCCGCCGATGCCTGCGCGGAGCTTGAAAACGTGCCGGTGCCGCTGCGGCAGCTTTGGGATCCGCTGACCTGTCCGGCAAAGTTTTTGCCTTACCTTGCGTGGGCGCTGTCGGTTGACCGCTGGGACGAAAACTGGCCTGTCGCCACCAAGCGCCGCGTCATTCAGTCGGCCTGGTTCATTCACTGCCACAAAGGAACCATCGGTGCCATCCGGCGCGTAGTGGAGCCGCTCGGCTACCTGATTAACGTGACAGAGTGGTGGGAAACGGATGACGAGCCAGGCACGTTTCGCCTGGACATCGGCGTGCTGGAAACCGGTATCACCGAAGAAATGTATTTAGAAATGGAAAGGCTGATTGCTGACGCCAAGCCTGCCAGCCGCCATCTAATCGGCCTGACCATCACCCAGGACATTAAAGGCGATGTTTACATTGGCGCGGCGCAATACCTTGGCGAACTGCTGACCGTTTACCCTGCATAAGAGGACGTTATGAGCACATTTAAATCCGTTGTCACCACGCTCGGGCAGTCGCGCATTGCGGCAGCCATTGCGTCGGGGACTGACATCAACATTACGCAGCTTGCCGTCGGTGACGGCAACGGCAAGGCGACCACACCCGTCGCCACGCAGACCAAACTGGTTAAAGAGGTGTACCGCACGCCGCTCAATTCCTTAAAGCTGGATCCGACTCATGGCAACTGGGTGATTGCCGAAGCGGTGCTGTCTGCCAGCGTCGGCGGTTTCTGGATGCGTGAAATGGGGCTTTTCAGCAGCGACGGCGCACTGATTGCCGTCTGCAATATGGCGGACACTTACAAGCCAACTTTGGCAGAAGGTTCAGGCCGCACGCAAACTTTACGTATGGTGATTGCCGTCAGTAATACCGAAGCTATCAGCCTGCTGATTGATGACTCGGTGATTATGGCAACGGAACAGTATGTGAATGACCTGCTGGCGGCACATGAAAAATCCCGTAACCACCCCGACGGCACGCTGACGGCAAAGGGTTTTGTCCAGCTGAGCAGCTCGGTCAGCAGTACCAGCGAAGTTCTGGCGGCGACGCCGAAAGCGGTGAAGGCCGCCAATGACAACGCCAACACCCGCGTGCCGTCCACCCGCAAGGTAAATAATAAAACGTTGAGCGCCGATATTACTTTGGCGGCGGCAGACGTCGGCGCGTTCAGTAACATATTGCCCATTGTCGATAACACCAAAGTCACCAGGCTTTCAGATCCGTCACTGGTTGCAAAATCAGGTGCTGTCACGCTTGCCGGATATTTTGACGATCATCCGCTTGGTGCTAAACCCAATCAGGCCGCGGATACGCTGGTGACGTTTCGTCGCGCGTATGATGCAGGCGCGGCGCTAACTCAGTACCTTCACAGTACAAATGGCACGATTTTCGTGCGAACGGGCGCTGTAAGTAACACTGATGAAAGCGGCTGGGCTTGGAAACAGGACGGTATTACACCGCTGCCGTTTGGCTGGCGGAAAGTGTTTGATTCTGCCAACCCGCCGACGGCGTTTGAGGTGGGGGCGCTTCCAGTAGTAACCGCAGGATTGGGTGCTGCAAACATCAATACGTTTAACCTGGCAAAGATTGGCCTGTATGTGCAAAACAGCACAGCTAATGCAACGGTTGCGAATGGCTACCCCGCAGGTGGGCAAGCTGCGGGCGTACTGGAAGTGATCCCAGCTTCCTGGACGGGCGGCGTGCTCCAGCGTTACACCATGCAAAATACCGGCGTAGTCTGGACGCGTGCGCTGAATGCTTCCTGGAATGGCACTGATGGACCATGGCGTGACTGGGTGCAGGCCAGCGCCGCCGGTTCTGTCGCAGCAAACACGGCACTCGGTGCCACTGACCTGAACACGGTGGGTTTTGGCCTGACGGAGGTTCAAGCCGTAGTTTATCACCAGTCAGCCAACGCCTCCGCGACACCTGACAGAAATTATCCGGAGGCCAAAGCGGGCACGTTGTTTGTCACCGGCAGCGCCTACGGCTGTCAGCAGATGTATATCACTTTTGATACCTGTAACGTCTGGATGCGCGGACTTTCTACCAACTGGAACGGTAAGGATGGACCATGGCGCCCGTGGGTCGCCGCATATGGCACGAACAATAAACCCACCGCCGCAGATGTGGGGGCATTACCTGCCAGCGGGACAGCCGTCGCGGCGGCAAAACTCGCCACAGCCCGCAAGATTGCCGGTGTGGCCTTTGACGGCACGAAAGACATCAATCTCACCAACTCGAATGTCGGGCTGGGGAATGTCGGAAATTTTGCCGCCGTTCAGCAAGGCGGCGGTGTCGGTATGCAGACCAATAAAGTCTATATTGGCTGGACGGGTTCTAAGGTCAAAATTCAGGTTGATTCTTCTGACATGGGGGAGGTTTACACCACCAATTTCCCGCCACCGCAGCGCGACTCATACACAAAAAATGAATCTGATGACAGGTTTTTAAAGCGAGACGGTGCCAGCTGGGCTGGATTTGTTTCTGGCGATGCTAGTAGTCCCTATATGCGTCATCTGACCAGCAATGCCGTTGTTGTCCTGCCCACCAGAGAGCAGTTAAACAACGAAATTGCGGGAGTTCGCAACTGGGCAAACAGCGATTTACGCAATGACATCTATGCCTACGGTAATAACCGATATATCTACGACGTGCAGCGCGGCAGTCAGGCGCTGGAAAATGCGGGCTGGACTGCTCAGCAGGTCTGGGAAGCGCCGACGGGTTGTTTCATGACGGGGTTAAACATCCGAACTGACTTGGGTGATTGCCGCATGATGGGGAAATATTACCGCGCGTTAATGGTGCGAACGGCGAGCGGAAGCTGGCGACAGGTGGGGAACTAAGATGATTACTTTCAAAAATATCAAAATGACTAAACAGGTTTTAGAAGATGGCTTGCCGCTGCCGGTGCTTTATTTTGAAGATGAGAACGGCATGGACTGGTACGAACTGCGGGATCGGGAATGGCAGGGAGAAAACTGTTTTATCGCCGTCGGCGCTGACGGGTTTATTTCCACCTGGGCGGATAATCCCAACTTTCTAACGCTGTCCGAAGGCGTCAGCGTTTATGAAGTTGATACCGCTGCGTTGCCGGAGGATATCAGCACGCTGCCGTATCGCTACGAAGACGGTCAGTTTATTCCATTCTTGCAGCCCGCTTCTGAGCTTGCAGGGCAAAGGAAAAGCGTACTGCTCAGCCAGGCCGCCGCTGCCATTGCCCCGTTGCAGGATGCGGTTGATATTGATGACGTGACTGATGCGGAACGGGCGAGCCTGCAAGCCTGGAAGAAATTCCGCGTTGCGCTGAACCGGCTGGATTTATCCGCTGCGCCCGATATCGACTGGCCTGCTGTTCCTGAACAGATTGATCGCTGAAAACGATCAATTACGGATAATTGATCTGTAGTAACTATTTGATAGCTGTCCGCAAATGCCCAACGATAACCGCAGACAATTTTGGAGGATGAAATGGAATTAAACAAAGAGGAAGCGGAGATTATCGCGGGCTTTCTGGCGGCGAACTGGTCAGCCTTATCACAGGTTGCTGAGGAAGTGATGACGGTCAGCGCCCTGCACCGGCTGGCTGAAAAGTTGGGGCTGGAAAACTAGCGCCCCCGCTTTTCAAATCTATAGACGACTGCCCCCCTGAGGGGCTTTTTTGTATCTGATCTTCACCACGTTGTGCCATTCCTCACACACCCTGCCCGCCGTGCCTGCGCGTACACAACACGCGATGATTGACGTCACCCCAATCACAGGAAAAACACCATGGCTGATTATCATCACGGTGTGCGCGTTGTTGAAATCAATGACGGCACCCGCGTTATCTCCACCGTTTCCACCGCCATCATCGGGATGGTCTGCACCGCAGAAGATGCGGACGCCGACGCGTTCCCGCTCGATACGCCGGTGCTTATCACCAACGTACTGACCGCCGCAGGCAAGGCCGGGAAAACCGGCACGCTCCGCGCCTCCCTGATGGCAATCGCCAACCAGGCGAAACCCGTTGTCGTCGTTGTGCGCGTCGCAGTGGGCGAAACCGAAGCGGAAACCACCTCCAACATCATCGGCGGTTCGGACGAAACCGGCATGTATACCGGCATGAAAGCGCTGCTTTCCGCGCAAACTGAACTCGGCGTAAAGCCGCGCATTCTCGGCGTGCCTGGCCTTGATAATCTGGAGGTCGCGACGGCGCTCGGTGCCGTCTGTCAGCAGCTGCGCGCCTTTGGCTACGTCAGTGCGTACGGCTGTAAAACCGTATCCGATGCCATCAAGTACCGCGAGAATTTCAGCCAGCGTGAGCTGATGGTTGTCTGGCCTGATTTCGTGTCCTGGAACACCACCACCAACGCCAGCGAAACCGCCCCCGCGACGGCTTACGCGCTCGGCCTGCGTGCCAAAATCGACGCGGAAACCGGCTGGCATAAAACGCTTTCTAACGTCGGCATCAACGGCGTCACCGGCCTGTCTGCCAGCGTGTACTGGGATTTGCAGACCACCGGCACCGATGCCGACCTGCTGAATCAGGCGTGCGTGACCACGCTTATCCGCAAAGACGGCTTTAAGTTTTGGGGGCAGCGCACCTGCTCTGACGATCCGCTGTTCCTGTTTGAGAACTACACCCGCACCGCGCAGGTGCTGGCGGACACCATGGCAGAAGCGCACCTGTGGGCGATGGACAGGCCAATGACCCCGACGCTTATCAAAGACATGATTGCGGGCATTAACGCCAAGCTGCGCGAAATGAAATCTGCCGGTCTGATCATTGATGGTTCCTGCTGGTATGACCCCGAAGCCAACACCGTCGAAACCCTAAAAGCGGGCAAGCTGTTCATTGATTATGACTATACGCCGGTGCCGCCGCTGGAAGATTTAACCCTGCGTCAGCGCATCACCGATCAGTACCTGGCGAAGTTTGCCACCTCCATCAATAGCTAAGAGGCGCTAAAACATGGCACTACCTAAGAAACTGAAATATCTGAACCTGTTTAACGACGGGAACAGCTACCTCGGCATGGTCAGCGCGCTGACGCTGCCGAAACTCACCCGCAAGCTGGAGAACTATCGCGGCGGCGGCATGACCGGTTCGGCCTCGATTGATTTCGGCCTGGACGACGACGCGCTGACCTTTGAGTGGACGGTGGGCGGGCTGGATGAACTGGTGCTCAAACAGTGGGGCGCAGTGGATGCCGTGCCGCTGCGCTTTGCCGGTTCCTTCCAGCGTGACGACACCGGCGACACCTCCGCCGTGGAAGTCACCCTGCGCGGACGCCATAAAGAAATGGATTTTGGCGAGTACAAACAGGGGGAAGACACAGAAACCAAAATCACTACCCAATGCACCTATTTCAAACTCACGATTGACGGCAAAGACGTGATTGAAGTCGATACCGTGAACATGGTGGAAATCGTCGGCGGCGTTGACCGCGTGGCGGAGCACCGCAAAAACATTGGCCTGTAATCCGTAACCCGCGCCGGACTCCGGCGCAAAACCTCACCTTTTGAATAAGAGACACCGCTATGTCAGAACAGAATGAAAACCTCGTTATCCTGGAAGAACCGATCAAACGCGGCGAAACCCTGATCACTCAGATTGAAATCATCAAACCGAACGCCGGACACCTGCGCGGGATTGGCCTGGCGGCGCTGGCGAATGCCGACGTTGACGCGCTGACCGTGATCCTGCCGCGCATAACCGTCCCGAACCTGACCACCCAGGACTGCAAAAGCCTGCACCTGCCCGACCTGATTGCCATGGCGGGCAAGGTGATTGGTTTTTTATCGCCGAAATCGGAGCAGTAAAACCTCCTGCGGCACTGACCGTTGATGACCTGATGGCGGACGTGGCGGTGATTTTTCACTGGCCGCCGTCAGAACTGAACCCGATGACGCTGACCGAGCTGCTGGTGTGGCGTCATAAGGCCATGCAGCGCAGCGGAGCCACCGACAGTGAGTAACTTAAAGTTAGAGGTGTTGTTAAAGGCTGTTGACCAGGCGACCCGCCCGTTTAAAGCGGTGCAGAACGCCAGTAAGGCGCTGTCCGGAGATATCCGGAACTCACAGAACACGCTCAAAGACCTGAACGCCCAGGCCGGAAAGATTGACGGTTTCAGGAAATCCAGCGCGCAGCTTGCCGTCACCGGTCAGAAACTTAAAGATGCCAAAGCAGAAGCGGCGGCGCTGGCTATCCAGTTCAGAAACACCGCCAATCCGACCCGCGCCCAGGCGCAGGCGATGGAGTCCGCGAAACGCACCGCCGCGCAGTTACAGACCCAGTTCAACGGGCTGCGGCAGTCGGTGCAGCGTCAGCGCACGGAACTCAGCCAGGCGGGCATCAGTACGCGCACGCTGTCTGACTCTGAGCGCCGCCTGAAAACCTCCATCAGCGAAACCACCGCGCAGCTCAACCGGCAGCGCGGATCCCTGGCACGCGTCAGCGCGCAGCAGGCCAAACTCAACGCCGTGAAAGGCCGGTATCAGGCGGGCAAACAGTTTGCCGGTAGCGTGACAGGTGCGGGGGCGGCGGGCGTCGGGATTGCGGCGGCGGGTACGGTAGCCGGTGCCGGGCTGCTTATGCCCGGATTTAACTTTGCGCAGAAAAACTCTGAATTGCAGGCGACGCTCGGGCTGGAAAAAGACTCTGCCGATATGACCGCGCTGCGCACCCAGGCGCRACAGCTCGGCGACAACACCGCTGCGTCTGCCGACGATGCCGCCGCCGCGCAAATCATTGTCGCCAAATCGGGCGCGGACAAGGACGGCATTCTGGCGGCGACGCCGACCATCCTGAATCTGTCCCTGGCAAACAAGCGCACCATGGAGGAAAACGCCACCCTGCTGATGGGCGTGAAATCCGCGTTCGGCATGACCAATGACACCGTTTCACATATTGGTGATGTGCTTTCCACGGCCATGAATAAGTCTGCCGCCACCTTTGAAGGGCTGTCCGACACCATGACTTACGCCGCACCGGTGGCGAAACAGGCCGGGATCAGTGTCGAAGAAACGGCGGCGATGGCTGCCGCCCTGGCAGATGCCAAAATCACTGGCTCAATGGCGGGCACCGGTGCCCGCGCGGTTATTACCCGTTTACAAGCTCCGACAGGCACAGCGGCGGCCGCATTGGGTGAACTCAAGGTAAAAACGGCGGACAGCAAAGGCAACATGCGCCCGCTGTTTACCATTCTGAAAGAAATGCAAAAGAGCTTTGATAAAAACAAGCTCGGTACCTCACAGCGTGCGCAGTACATGAAAGCCATCTTTGGCGAGGAAGCCAGTTCGGCGGCGGCGGTGCTAATGGGTGATGCCTCTTCCGGTAAGCTCGACAAACTTAGCCAGGCGCTCAAAACCTCAGACGGGAAAACCAAGGCGCTTGTGGAGGTAATGCAGGACAACCTCGGCGGCGACTTTAAAGAATTTCAGTCGGCCTATGAGGCCGTCGGGACTGACCTGTTTGATCAGCAGGATTCCTCCCTGCGCAAACTGGTGCAAACCGCCACCGGCTACGTGCTGAAACTCGATAAGTGGATTGTGAACAATAAAGCCCTGGCGACGACGCTCGGTAAAATTGCGGGCGGTGCGCTGCTGATTATCGGTGCGCTCGGCGTCTTTGGTCTTGTGGCGGGTCCGGTTATGGGCGGTATCAATCTGATTATTGCCGCCGCCAGTATGCTCTGGACAATGCTCGGCACAATGGGCGCCGCCCTTGCCACCGTCATCGGCGGCCTGACGTGGCCGATTGTTGCCGTCGGCGTTGCGATTGTCGCCGGTGCGTTGCTTATCAGAAAATACTGGGAGCCGATCAGCGCCTTCTTTGCCGGAGTGGTCGAAGGGCTGGGGATTGCGTTCGCGCCGGTGAAAGAACTCTTTGCCCCGCTTAAACCTGTTTTTGACTGGTTAGGCGATAAGCTGAAAATGGTCTGGCAGTGGTTCAAAGACCTGATCGCGCCGGTGAAATCTACGCAGGAAACGCTGAACAACTGTAAGGATGTTGGCGTGATGTTCGGGCAGGCCATTGCCAACGCGCTGACCGCGCCGTTGCAGGCGTTCAATAAACTGCGTCAGGGCGTGGACTGGCTGCTGGAAAAGCTTGGCATCATCAAAGACGAATCAGCGGACATTGATAAAAACGCAGACAAAGCCGATCAGCGGTCAAAATCCGGTAGTGGTGCCGCACCTGATAATCATCCCCTGACTTTTGCCCCGCCTGTGGATGCGCTTATGGGTGCCAGCTATGCGCCCGTGTCAGCAGGCGGCGGACGCAGTTACGTCGATCGGAGTACGCACACCTATCAGATTTCAGCCGGTGCCGGTTTGGGTACCCAGGACACAAGCCGCCAGATCCGCGCCGAGCTGGAAGCCCGTGACCGCGCACGCGCTGCTCAACAACGTTCCCGCATGGATAATGATTAAGGAGATATCCGCATGATGTTAACGCTTGGTCTGTTTGTGTTTCAGTTGCAGACCGTCCCCTATCAAAGTTTGCAGCGCGACGTCGATTACCGCTGGCCTGCAAACAACCGCGTCGGCCTGCGTCCGCTGCCGCAGTTCCTCGGCGTGAATGAGGAGAAAATTACCCTGTCCGGCGTGCTGATGCCGGAAATCACCGGCGGACGGCTTTCCCTGATGGCACTGAACCTGATGGCTGACGAGGGCAAGGCGTGGCCTCTGCTGGAAGGCAGCGGCACCATTTACGGGATGTTCGTGGTGAACAGCGTCAGCGAAACCCACACGGAACATTTTTCCAACGGAGCCGCCCGCCGGATTGAATTCACGCTGACGCTGACCCGCGTGGATGAATCACTGGCGGCGATGTTCGGCGATATGAAAGCCCAGGCCGACGGGTTATTGAATCAGGCCGGTGGTTTAACCGGTCAGCTGGGAGGTCTGCTGTGATTACAGATATGACCATTGGCGCCGGTGCGCAGTTTGCGCCGGACTTCACGGTGACCGTCGGCGGCAAAGACATCACCCGGGACGTGAGCAACCGGCTGATTTCTCTGACGCTCACAGATAATCGTGGCTTTGAGGCTGACCAGCTCGACATCGAGCTGAGYGACACCGACGGCCTGCTGGAGATGCCTCCACGCGGCGCGGTGATTAATGTCGCGCTCGGCTGGAAAGGCCAGGCACTGACGAATAAAGGCGATTTTACCGTGGATGAGGTGGAGCACCGTGGAACGCCGGACACGCTGACCATCCGCGCCCGCAGTGCGGACTATCGCGGCAGCCTGAATTCACGCCGTGATAACTCTTATCACGACACGACGCTGGAAGCGGTGGTGTCCGCCGTGGCGGCGCGCAACAACCTCAAGCCCGCGATTGCTGAGCCGTTCAGGGGTGTGCCCGTGTCGCACATCGACCAGACGCAGGAAACGGACGCGAAATTTATCACCCGCCTGGCGGAGCTGAACGGCGCGGTTGTCGCCATCAAGGCGGGCAGCCTGCTGTTTATCAAACCAGGCGCGGCAAAGAGTGCCAGCGGGAAGCCCATCCCGCAGATGACGATTATCCGTAGCGATGGCGACGGGCATACGTTCAATATTGCTGACCGTGGGGCTTATACCGGCGTGTCGGCAAGCTGGCTGCATACCAAAGACCCGAAGCCGAAAAAGGTGAAAGTTCAGCGAAAACCGAAAGTGCAGTACCTGCGCGCCCTGCAACATCCGAAGGCAAAGAAGACCAGCACGAAGGTGCAGAAAACGCCGGAGGCGAAGGAAGGGGATTACCTGGCGGGCAGTGAAGACAATGTGTTTGCGCTTACCACCATTTACGCTACGCAAAAGGCCGCCATGCGGGCAGCTCAGGCGAAGTGGGACAAACTCCAGCGCGGTGTCGCCGAGTTCTCGATCTCCCTGGCTCGCGGGCGGGCGGATTTATTCCCTGAGACGCCGGTGGCGGTGTCCGGGTTTAAATCCGTGATCGACGCGCAGCCCTGGATAATCAGCAAGGTGACGCACAGCCTGGGCGGCAGTGGATTTGTGACGACGTTGAATCTGGAGGTGTTGCTGTCGGATGTGAATTACGAGGCGGCCGAGGATGATGGTTCCTAGACAACATTAGGGTTACAGCAATCAGGTATGTTCAATTCCATTGTAAAACCAGGGATTGAACATGCCTGCGGATAGGGAAAATTAAAGGATCTTTTTCATTGAAGGAGAAGTGTGGAAAATGAAATCATTTCTTTCATAGAAGGGAATTGCTTCTTTTCTTGCATCAAGAAAAACAAAATTCATCTCCCTGCTTTTAGCCTCACTGACAGCAAAATCAAGAAGTAACCTACCCGTTCCCGAATGGCGCTCATGCTCATCAACGACCAGATCATCAATATGCAGGTGAGAACCTCGTGCCAGCGTGTGTACAGGCCTTATGCCCATCACACCGATAATTCTTTCTTCGAGAACAGTAGCAACAAGCTCATACCCATTCAGAGTCTGAACTCTTACGCTTTTTAAAAATTCGTCTTTGGTGATATTTCTTAGCTGAGCAATGATCGGGAATGCGCTTTCCCACTCTGAAGGAAGTAATTTTTTAATCAGAATAGTCATAAAACATCCAATTCAATAAGCAGAGTTATTATTTATAGGATTGTTATTATTACGTTGCAATGTAAATCACTGTAATTTCGCATGTATGTTTTTCATCATAATATACAATGACCATATCTGATTAAAAATGATTACATGGTGATTATTATGATGCACTGCCCGAAATGCCAGCACGCAGCACATGCCCGTTCAAGCCGTTATCTGAGCATCAATACCAAAGAACGCTATCACCAGTGTCAGAACATTAACTGTAGTTGTACGTTCAAAACGCATGAGTCCATTGCGGACATCATTGTTGAACCTGGCACCGTTCATGCTGTTCAGTTGCATCCTGATAAACATAGTCAGCAGTCCCTTCAAATACACTAAGACTAAGACCAAGCCCGCGAAAGCGGGTTTTTCTATTACAGATTCAGTGGATTAATCCTCTTGCATGTATACGACTGACTAAATCAAACATTTACACTGGTTTTATATACAGTAGAATTCACATTCTCAAAAAGGAGGATGTGATGAGTGTAAGAAAACTGTCTACAGGCAAATGGTTATGTGAATGCTACCCGAACGGACGCGAGGGCAAGCGATGCCGCAGGCAGTTTGATTCCAAGGGTGAAGCCGTTTCTTTTGAAACTTACACCATGGAACAGGCGAAAAACAAACCCTGGCTGGGTGAGAAGGAAGACCGGCGGAAGCTGAGTGAACTGGTCGATCTCTGGTATAGCCTGCACGGCTGCTCTCTGAATGATAAAAAGGGACGGTTGGGAAAACTAAAGATTATCAGCGCGGGAATGGGCGATCCGATTGCCAGCACGATCACACCGAAGGACTGGGCGCACTATCGTGATCAGCGGCTGCGCGGCGAGATTGATAATGGCTACAGTACCAGTCTGGCGACCCGTAAAGTTTCTACCGGCACAGTGAACTGTGAGCATGCTTTTCTGCGGGCGGTGTTCAATGAACTGAAACGCCTGGGGGAATGGTCGTTACCTAACCCGCTGGAAAATATCCGCGAATTTGATCAGCCGGAACGTGAAATGGCATGGCTGACTCAGGAACAAATTCTGCTGCTCATGGCGGCATGTGAACAGCATGGAAATGATGAATTAACGCTTATCGTTAAAGTCTGCCTTTCGACCGGCGCACGCTGGAACGAGGCGGCCAAAATCAAAAGCTCGCAAATCTCCCCGTACAAACTCACCTTCATTAACACCAAAGGTAAAAAGAACCGTACCGTTCCCCTTTCCCGCCCTTTGTATGACGAACTGATCGCCCGTAAAGGTGCGCCCTTCTCGCCCTGCTATAAACAGTTCTATCGGGTGATCAGGCTGGCCGGTATCGAGCTGCCAGAAGGACAGATGACGCACGTTCTGCGGCATACGTTCGCCAGTCATTTCATGATGGCCGGTGGCAATATCATCGTGCTGCAACGCATCCTCGGGCACTCCGATATCCGGGTCACGATGCGCTATGCGCACTTCGCTCCAGATCACCTGGAAGACGCTATTCACCTGAATCCGCTGGCTCAAATTGGTGGCGACAAAGTGGCGGCAGAAAGTCCAAATGAGTAGCATTGAAGGTAACAGGAAGTGATGTAAGTGATTGTTTTGAAGATAAGTTATTGATTTAAGAAATGTTCAAAAAAAAGACCGAATACGATTCCTATATTCGGTCTAGGGAAATGGCTCTTGGGAGAGAGCCGTGCGCTAAAAGTTGGCATTAATGCAGGCGGTTAAGCCGTACAACTTAAAGAGTAGACGACAGATGACTATTTTCCACCCAGTTTGAAACATAGTGATAATAACAATGATGTATTATTTTCATTGTGTGACAACATACGCAAAACATGGGATTTACATCAGTCAATTATCGTCGGCACGGCTGTTCAGCAAAGCGACTGAGCTTTGGCAATAAAAGGGGCCAGACTCATTTTTTGCCCTGGGTTCTGCGGATCGTCCAGCCAGATTTTCTCCAGTGGCACAGCCTGAACCTGATGGTTTTTTACCTGCTCTTTCGCCACGTCATTGAGAGGATATTGCGCCAGCGTGCTGTCGTTAATCACATACAGCGCATTACCGGGGCGGCATTGCAGCATGACTTCTTCACGGGTAAAGGCCCAGGCTTTGCCGTATTGCAGACGGCTGATCGTTTCCAACTGGGGTGCCGCAAAGCTGCTGGCAGATAAGGTCAGCAGCACACAAGCTAGCAGTGTTTTCCTCATAATTTTTCCTCGGTGATATTAAATTTCCTGGTACTTATTCAGATAACCCGTTCAGCGCGGTGCCAGTGTGGCAAACACACTCACCAGCAGTAACACACCCAGCGCCAGCCCCCATTCGAGCCAGGTCATCATGATAAAATAGTGTTGTGCCCTGTCTGGCTCTTTACCCATTAAGGGCACCAGCCGGTAGCGGTTAAACACAGCGACAGCCACCATCATTCCTACCATGATCACTTTGACCACCAGCAGACACTGGTAAAGCGACGTCATATCCGTTGGCCAGCGCTGTAAAATAATGGCCGTGTTGATGATACCGGTGAGGATCACCAGCGCGACGGCGGCATGTCCCCAGAGCGAAAAACGGATAAGCGTGGCAATAGCATAAGGTCTTGCTGAAGGCTGTCGGGTATACCCCATACAGATCAGCAATGGCAGCAAACACCCGAACCAGTAGGCCGCGCTGAGCAGGTGCACCACATGATTCGTCCGCTGTACCAGCCCGGGCAGACCTTCATGCATCGCAGCATGGCCGACCAACGCCTGACTCATCAGTAAACCGCATGAGCACAGGAAGACCAGCATATTCCGCGCAGGCAGCCAGTCCATCAAAAGCACCAGCAACAGCGCGGCCGTCAGTAATAAATGCCAGCGCCAGACTTCACCAAATGCAGTGGTTAAAACCAGCAGCCAGACATTCAGATTCAGCGCATCACTCCAGCCGTTGCCCATCAGCGCAGCCTGAATCGCCAGCATACCGACCGAAGTGACCGCCGCAACCAGGGCGGAGCAAATCATCAGGGTCTGGTTTTTGCGCAACAACACGGCCGAGAAACCTGCAGGCGTCAGCAGCGAGCAGAAAACGCTCAGACCGAAGATTTGCATCAGCGAAGCAAAATGCATGAAGCGGCACAGAACAAACAGTGCAGTCAGACTCATCGTTTATTTAACGGTAAAACTGTACTGACCGTGCGTTTTGTGACCATCAACGGAGACAACGTTCCACGAAACAATGTATTTCCCCGCGCTCAACGCATCGGAAAGTGGCAGAACGGCCTGAGTATTGTCATTCGCTGCCAGCGTCATTTTGCCGGTTTTCACTGTTTTCTGGCTGGCGTCCGTCAGGGTAATTTTACTGAAATCAGGCTCGATCCCTTCACTGAAGCCGAGAGACAGTTCAGTCGGGCTGACGGTTAACACCGAATCCGCCGCCGGGGTTTCTGTTTTCAGATGGGCGTGAGCAGAAGCCTGCTGTGAGATAAATCCGCTCAGCAGAACGGCTGAGACTGCCAGGGCACGGCAAAGAGAAGTGGTTTTTTTGAACACGATAATTCCTTGGCTTGCTTAACGATGAATTTATAACGCCGTCACTTTAGCGCAAACCGCCACAAAACGTTTGCCAAAAAGGCATAAAAAAACGCAGAGGCGGAAGCACTCTGCGTTTTTGTGAACACCTCTGGCGGGAAATTAGCCTGCCGGAGTTTGCGTCACCATATTTTTGAGATCTTTATCCACGAAGAACAGGCCGTTACCGGTGTTGCTGACCAGCGCCAGTTTATCAAGGACTGATTTGAACAACGTCTCTTCTTCATGCTGTTCAGAAACGTACCACTGCAGGAAGTTGAAAGAAGAGTAATCTTTCAGCGTCATAGACAGATCAGCCAGTTCGTTGATTTTCTGGGTGATCAGCTGTTCATGCTCGTAAGTCTGTTTGAACAGATCAGTCAGGGATTCAAAAGCCACCGGCGGAGCGGCAATTGCGCCCAGCAAAGGCAGAGCACCCGTATCGCTGACGTATTTGAACAGGCGATGCATGTGGTCCATTTCTTCCATTGAATGCTGTTTAAGGAAAGCGGCGGCACCTTCGTAGCCTTTGTCGCTGCACCATGCACTCATCTGCAAATATAAATTGGCAGAATAAAACTCGAGGTTCAGCTGTTCATTAAGCTGATCAATCATTTCTTTTTTAAGCACGATACGGCTCCATAAATTGAATTAAGTCAGGTGGGCTGATTTATTTATCTGCATTATGCCCGCATCAACACAAAATAAATACACCTCATTCACATTAATATGCGCAGCAATAACAATTAATTTTAACATATTGATTTTAAATCATTTTATAAACCAATAAATATTCAACAATGATAATCATTAACATGTAATTCCCTATTAAAAGGAATCATTCTTATTTACGATATTAATTAACGTCGCCTTGTTGAATATAATTATCACTTCTGATTTGTGAATGGTTCTTATTTACTCCTGATAATTATCCGCATTCTTTGCCGGGCACAGGAACATAAAAGCCAAATCGCAACATTCACGCTGGCGCCTGCCTCGGGTACAATGTGGTAAAACGGATCATCGGGAAGCAGTTATGAGCATCAATCTGGCTGAAATCAGCAAAGAAGAAATGGATCGTATCAATGTCGATCTTGCGGCCTCAGCGGTGGCCTTTAAAGAACGCTACAACATGCCGGTTGTCGCTGAGATGGCGGAACGCGAACAGCCTGCGCATCTGCGCACCTATTTTCGTGAGCGGGTGATGTTCTATCGCGGGGAATCACATAAGTTCTCCCGCTTACCTTATGAGCCGAAGCAAAAGTAAACGGGAGTAGCAGGCAACGTTAGCGCCGGGCGGCGAAACGCTGGTTGGTGCGGATCAGTTGATCGAGAATGCCAGGCTCGTCGAACGAATGCCCTGCCCCTTCAATGATGTGCAACTCCGCTTCCGGCCATGCCTGCGCCAGATCCCAGGCATTTTGCACCTGGCAGGCCATATCATAACGGCCATGCACAATGACGGCCGGAATGTGGCGAATACGTGTGACATTTTTCAACAACTGGTCGTCACTTTCCAGAAAACCCAGATGTGTAAAATAGTGGTTTTCTATACGGGCAAACGCCAGCGCAAAATTGTCCTCACCAAAGGATGCCGAACCTTCCGCAGGCAACAGTGTCACGGTCTCCCCTTCCCACAGGCTCCAGATTTTAGCAGCCTCAAGCTGCACAGCGCGATCGCCGGAAGTCAGACGGGCCCGGTAAGAAGCAATCACGTCTTTACGCTCTTCATCCGACAGAATCGACAAAATACGTTGCCACTTTTCCGGGAAGAAGCGGGACGCGCCGTCCTGATAATACCAGGACAGTTCCTGCTTACGCAGCGTGAAGATTCCGCGCAGCACCATCTCGCTGACATGTTCAGGATGCGTCTCGGCATACGCCAGCGCCAGTGTTGAACCCCACGAGCCGCCGAACACCAGCCATTTGTCGACACCGGCCATTTTGCGCAAACGCTCGATATCCTCGACCAGATGCCAGGTTGTATTGTTTTCGAGACTGGCGTGAGGTTTTGAGCGTCCGCAGCCACGCTGGTCAAACAGCATGACGTCATAATCATTGGGATCAAACAACTGACGGTGTACCGATGAGCAGCCGCCGCCGGGTCCGCCGTGGAGAAATACTGCTGGCTTGCCTGCCGGGTTTCCGCTGCGTTCCCAGTAAATTTGGTGACCATCGCCGGTATCAAGCATGCCGCTGGCATAGGCTTCCCGTGGCGGATATAACCCTTTAAATTTTGGCATGACATTTCCTGTTCTATTCGGCCAGTGTATTGATTGATGTGCTTACATCTTCATAACAGCGCATCGGCTAGCCCGCCACAAGGTGTTATAAGCAAAAATCGTTATTTTGCATACCGTTCGCATACTTATCGCGCAATTTCACTTTCAGGCACGCCCGGCCCGCCTTAAAGCGGCCGTGCAAAGAGTGAAGAAAAACCTGCGAAGACACTTGCAACCGGAGCGAATTAAGCAGTAAATAGCAGAGCAACCCAATCCACCAGCTTTAAGAGAGGCAAATATGAGTAAAGGAATGGATAGCAAAAAGAATGCGAAGAAAAAACCACTGAAAACTCCGGCCGAAAAAAAGGCTGAGAAAAAAGCCAAGAAAGCTTCTGCCTGACAATGGACTTCGTAGAATAAACCCGCCGAGAGCGGGTTTTTTTTATTCTCCCCGTCCTACTTCGCGCTGCAGTGGCATTGGCTGCAACCCGAATTATTTAGGGGAAAGGTGTGATATTTAGTGCTTCGCTGCCAGCGCCAGCACAAAGGCATATTCCAGCGCGATATCTTCGTAGGCTTTGAAGCGTCCGGATTTACCGCCGTGCCCGGAATCCATATCGGTATGCATCAGCAACTGGTTATCATCGGTTTTAAGCTCGCGTAATTTTGCCACCCATTTTGCCGGCTCCCAGTATTGCACCTGCGAATCATGCAGTCCGGTGGTGACCAGCATATGCGGATATGCCTGCGCGCGAACCTGATCATATGGGCTGTATTGCAGCATATAGTCATAATACGCTTTGTCGTTCGGGTTGCCCCACTCGTCATATTCACCGGTGGTCAGTGGAATGGATTCATCAAGCATGGTGGTCAGCACGTCAACGAACGGCACCTGTGCCACAATGCCGCGATACAATTCTGGCGCCTGATTAATAATTGCGCCCATCAGCAAACCGCCTGCACTGCCGCCCATGGCGTAAACCTGCCCGGCGTCACCGTAGCCTTCAGCAACCAGTTCTTTGGTCACATCAATGAAGTCATGGAAAGTGTTGAGTTTGTTGAACAGTTTGCCATCGTCATACCATTGCTGGCCCAGCTCAGCGCCACCGCGGATGTGCGCCAGTACGAAAACAAATCCTCTGTCGAGTAAACTCAGACGGCTGCCACTGAACGCCGGATCCATACTGCTGCCATAGGAACCGTAACCGTAAACCAGTAACGGATTTTCATTCGGCTTAAACAGTTCGCGGCGATACACCAGTGACACCGGGACTTTCACGCCGTCACGTGCCGTAACCCAGACACGTTCGCTGCGATAATTTGCCGCATCAAAGTCTTTCACTTCCTGCTGCTTGAGCAGCGTACGGTCATGCGTATCCAGATCGAGTTCAAACAGCGAGCTCGGCATGGTCATGGAAGAATAACCATAACGCAGCAATGAGGTGTCCGGCTCCGGGTTGTACGCCAGCCAGGTGGTATAGGTCGGATCGTCAAACGCCAGCGATTTTTCCTCGCCAGTTTTCCAGTGGATCTGACGCAATTGCGTCAGCCCCTGATGACGTTCTTCCACCACCAGCCAGTCACGGAACAGGCTGAAGCCTTCAAGCATCACTTCAATACGCGGCGCAATCAGGGTCTGCCAGTTTGCTTCCACGCCATCTGCACTCTTATAAAGTCCGAAGTTTTTGCCATCTTTATTGGAGCGGATGTAGAAATGCCCGAGGTAATGATCGAGAGCGTATTCATGATCTTTACGGCGTGAGAGAAACACCTGCGGTTTTGCCTGCGGATCATCGGCATCCAGCAGCAGGATCTCGGAAGTCGTGGTGCTGTCGAGGTGGATCAGAATGTATTTTTCAGACGTGGTTTTATCCAGCCCGACGTAAAACGTGTCGTCTTTCTCTTCATACACCAGCGTGTCGGTCTTAGGATCAGTGCCGACCACGTGGCGATAAACCTGATACGGCAGCAACGTTTTCTTGTGTTTGCGCACGTAATACAGTGTCTGAGAATCGTTCGCCCATTCGCTGCTGCCGGAGGTGTTTTTCAGCAGATCGTCAGTCCAGGTTTCGTCATCAAGTTTTTTGATGCGGATGTCGTACTGACGGCGCGAAAGAAAGTCTTCCGCCACGGCCATCAGTTTGTTATCAGGGCTGATATCCAGACCGCCCAGCGTGTAAAATTCGCTGTCTCTGGCACGTTCATTGCCATCAATCAGCGTGCTCCAGTTTTCATGTTCCGCTGCGGGCTGACGCAGATAAAGGGCGTATTCGTTGCCCGGTTCATAGCGGGTCTGATAACGATAGCCATGTTTCACGTAGGGAACGGAATGATCCTGTTGCGCAATACGCGCAACCATTTCGCCATACAGGGTTTCACGCAGCGCCTGATGCGGTTGCATGGCCTGTTCGGTATATTGGTTTTCAGCGCTCAGATACGCCAGAACCTGAGGATCGGCGCGGTCATCATCACGCAGCCAGTAATAGTTATCGACGCGGTCATCGCCGTGTACGCTCAGGGTTTGCGGGCGTTTTTCAGCCTTTGGAGGTGTCATCATCTCGGGATCTCTTTGTCCTCTTTGCGGTGTGACAAGAGTGACAGGTTTAGGCAGGGAAACCAAGAGACGTCAATGCAGGGAAATAATGCGTCCGCTAAGAAATAACGGACGCAATCGGAAGTGCAGAAAGGCTATACCGGCGTGCTGTAGCTGATTTCGCCGATCTGGCAGTTGAGGGTCACCTGATAGGTTTTATCAGTGTGATCACCGCGCACTTTTAGCGGGATATTCCATCTGGCGTTATTGCCGCTGATGCTGTCAGTCACCACCCACGCGACCGGTGTAGAAGTGCCGAGCACTTTTTTATCTGCATCCCAGCGCGGAATACGGTTTTGCAGGAAATCACGTTTAACCAGTGCTGCCACTTCATCTTTTGTGGCCGTGGAACAGGGTGTTACCGTTGCCGTTCTCACTTCAGGCTCATCGGCCTGTGCAACCTGGCTCAGACCACTCATTCCTGCAACGGCCATCAAAACGCCCAAGATTATCTTTTTCATCGTTCGTCTTCCCAGTCTTTGTCGTTCATTCAGTTGACCTTGCCGGACAATATCCCTACATAAGGCAAGGTCATCGCTTGCGTTAGATAATATAATCCTCAACAAGGCAATAACACAACATTAACAATAAGACGACCAATGCAAAGCGATAATAAACCCGGTTAACGCAAGATAATGGCTTTGCAATTCTTGCCTTTAATTTTCCCTTCCTGCAAACGTTGCAGCGCTTTCTTAGCGCTCTTCTGACGAATCGCCACATAAGCATGAACCGGGAACATATCGATTTTACCAACTTCAGCTGCGGTCAGCCCGGCGTCACCGGTCAGCGCGCCCAGAATATCGCCGGGACGGATTTTGGCTTTACGGCCGCCATCGATGCATAACGTTGCCATTTCAGGATCAAGCGCCACCGGGGCGGCGGCCAGTGCCTGCGCTGCAGGCTGCCAGGTAAACCGCTGGCGGGTGTAATCTTCCAGCGCCGTTACACGCGGCATTTCCTGCGGTGTCACGAGGCTGACGGCCAGGCCACTGGTGCCCGCACGACCGGTACGGCCCACGCGGTGAACGTGAACTTCCGGGTCGAAAGACAGCTCGTAATTAATGACCAGGCCGAGCTGTTTAATGTCCAGCCCGCGTGCCGCAACATCTGTCGCCACCAGTACGCGGCAACTGCCGTTGGAGAAACGCACCAGTACGCGGTCGCGGTCACGCTGCTCGAGGTCGCCGTTCAGCGCCAGCGCACTGATGCCTTTCGCCTTCAGGTCATCACAAACATCCTGACAGTCACGTTTGGTGTTACAGAACACCACACAGGAAGTCGGCTGATACTGATACAGCACCGCGGCCAGCAGCGATAAGCGCTGATGTTTGTCGGCTTCGATGAAAATCTGCCTGATATCAGCAATGTCATCTTCGCCTTCGATTTCTACCTTCAGCGGCTGACGCTGAAATTTAGAACTGATGCGCTCAATGCCGTCCGGATACGTCGCGGAGAACAGCAGCGTCTGGCGATCCTGCGGCGTATAACTGACGACATCTTCGATATCTTCGCTAAAGCCCATATCCAGCATGCGGTCCGCTTCATCCAGCACCAGTACTTTCAGTTCGTCCAGTTTCAGCGTGCCTTTACGCAGATGCTCTTGAATACGGCCCGGCGTACCCACCACAATGTGCGGCGGATGGACCAGCGATTCAAGCTGTGGCCCGATTGCCTGGCCACCGCACAGGGTCAGAATTTTGATGTTTTGGGTAAAACGCGCCAGACGGCGTAATTCTTTGCTGACCTGATCGGCCAGTTCGCGGGTCGGACACAATACCAGCGCCTGAGCGACGAACTGTGAAACGGTAATGCTGTTCAGTAAACCGATACCGAAAGCGGCTGTTTTACCGCTGCCGGTTTTGGCTTTGGCGCGGACGTCCTGACCCAGCAGGATGGCAGGCAACGACGCTTCCTGAATCGGGGTCATTTCGGTGTAACCCAGTTCATTCAGGTTAGAAAGTTGCTCAACGGGTAATGTCAGGGCAGAAAAGGAATGCGTGCTCAAGGGCGATAACTCTTTATGTGAGGCAAAAATCGGGACAGCGGCAGGAAGCCTGACGCCATGGTTTGAGTAAATGATAACAGAGACGCCCGCAGACTGCCTTAAACGGCAGAAAACAGGCTGAAAAAATCCTGCTTTTATTCCCGCTTAAATTTATCAACAGCACTGCGCAATCGTTTTCGTCGACAATAATTTCAGATATACTGCGCGCCGAAATTCCTATTTTCCTTCACACAGATCTGGGTACGAAGCTATGTTAACCATTGGTACTGCACTGCGCACTGGCGCCACCCGCGTCATGTTATTAGGCTCCGGCGAACTGGGCAAAGAAGTGGCGATTGAATGCCAGCGACTGGGTCTGGAAGTGATCGCCGTTGATCGCTACGCCGATGCACCCGCGATGCAGGTCGCCCATCGCAGCCATGTCATTAACATGCTGGATGGCGATGCACTGAAACAGGTTATCGAAAGCGAACACCCTGATTTTATCGTGCCGGAAATCGAAGCGATTGCCACCAGCATGCTGGTCGAGCTGGAAAAACAGGGTCACAACGTCGTGCCTTGTGCTGAAGCGACACGCCTGACCATGAACCGCGAAGGCATCCGTCGTCTGGCTGCCGAAACGCTGAAGCTGCCTACTTCCACTTATCAGTTTGCCGATGATGAAGCGGCTGTCCGTGAGGCGATCGACGCCATCGGCTATCCGTGCATTATCAAACCGGTGATGAGCTCTTCCGGTAAAGGTCAGAGCCTGATCCGCAGTGCCGATCAGTTACAGGCGGCATGGGATTATGCCCAGCAAGGTGGCCGTGCTGGCGGCGGACGTGTCATCGTTGAAGGTCTGGTGAAGTTTGATTTTGAAATCACCCTGCTGACGATCAGCGGCGTTGATGGTATTCATTTCTGTGCGCCAATCGGACACCGTCAGGAAGACGGTGATTACCGCGAATCCTGGCAGCCACAGCAGATGACAGACCTTGCATTGCAGCGCGCCAAAGACATCGCAGAGAAAGTGGTGAAAGCGTTGGGCGGTAAAGGCCTGTTTGGCGTTGAACTGTTTGTTTGTGGTGATGAAGTGATCTTCAGCGAAGTGTCACCTCGCCCGCACGACACCGGGATGGTAACGCTGATTTCTCAGGATTTATCAGAGTTCGCCCTGCATGTGCGCGCATTCCTCGGTCTGCCGGTGGGCAATATCCGCCTGTTCGGCCCTTCCGCTTCTGCCGTAATCCTGCCGGAACTGACCAGCAACAACGTGACGTTTACCGGCCTGGAAAACGCACTGACCGGTTACAACCAGATCCGTCTGTTCGGTAAGCCGGAAATCAGTGGTAAGCGCCGTCTTGGCGTAGCGCTGGCGACGGCGGACAACGTTGAAGACGCCGTGGAACAGGCCAAACAGGCAGCGGCGGCAGTGGTGGTTAAAGGCTAATCCATTCCTGACGCTGAGATGAAAAAAAACCGGACGCCTGAAAAGAGTCCGGTTTTTCTTTGCAGCAAAGGGAAACTGCGGAGCAACGTTTTATTCGTCGTCTTCGTCATCAAAAATGACGGTCACACGGTCACCTTTATGCGTTTCGCGGATTTCTTCTGCAACGGTCGCAATGGCTTCGCCGCTGCTCATGCCGTTTTCCATTAACTGGCGGATACGATCGGCGGCCTGTTCTTGTTCGTGATGTGATAATGAAGGCATACCTGTCAGCATGGGAGTGTCCTGTTGTACGGGTGATAATAAAAAGCCCGCGCAGTGCGGGGTTGCACAGTATACGCCTTATTCACGCAAATCGCCTGCGCTGCTTTCAGGCAGCCCGATCTGTGTTAGGATCCTGAAAAATAGTCACTGCGCCAGAGAAACTCATACCCGTCATGCCATTCGCCCAACCCGTTGTTTTCCATTCATTACCTTATCAACCCGATGCAATAACTGAACGGTTCGCGCCGCTTTCTGCCTTGCCGTGGGCGATGTTACTGCATTCAGGTTCGGCACAGCACCAGCATAATCGTTTCGATATTCTGGTGGCCGATCCGCTGATCACGCTGACCACACGTGGCAAGCTAACGCAGATTGAGCACAACGGCATGGCCGAAACCCGGGCAGAAGATCCGTTTGCTTTACTGGAAGAGCAAATGGCAGTGGCCGGTTTACGGGCAGAAAGTTCAGCGGATTTTCCTTTTCTGGGCGGCGCACTGGGTTTGTTCGGTTATGACCTGGGGCGCAGGATAGAAACATTGCCTGAAACTGCGGAACGGGATATCGACCTGCCGGATATGGCGGTAGGGATTTATGACTGGGCGCTGATTGCCGATCACCATTTACAGCGCCTGACGCTGATTTGCCATGGTGACGTTTCTGAACGTTTACGCTGGCTGGCCCAGTACCAACCTGTTCCTTCTCCTGCGCCTTTCTGTTTACATGCGCCGTGGCGGGCAAATATGAGCCGCGAAGAATACGGTGAGAAATTCCGTAAGATTCAGGAATATATTCACAGTGGTGATTGCTATCAGATCAATCTGGCGCAGCGGTTTTCGACGGAATACAGCGGCGATGAATGGCAGGCTTTCCTGCGCCTCAATCAGGCTAACCGCGCCCCTTTCTCCGCGTTTCTGCGTCTGCCGGAAAATGCCGTTGTCTGTCTTTCTCCCGAGCGTTTCATCTGGCTGAAAGACGCTGAAATCCAGACCCGCCCGATTAAGGGAACGCTGCCGCGCTGCGAAGATCCGACTGAGGATATGCAGCAGGCAGAACGACTGGCGGCATCGGAAAAGGATCGCGCCGAGAACCTGATGATAGTCGACTTGCTGCGTAACGATATCGGCCGCGTGGCGACACCCGGCAGTGTGCGGGTGCCGGAGCTGTTCGTTGTGGAGCCCTTCCCCGCCGTCCATCATCTGGTCAGCACGATCACCGCCCGGTTACCCGAAACCTGTCACGCCAGCGCCTTACTGCGTGCCTGTTTCCCCGGCGGCTCCATTACCGGTGCGCCCAAAGTGCGTGCCATGGAAATTATCGAAGAACTTGAACCGCACCGGCGCAACGGCTATTGCGGCAGCATTGCATATCTGAGTTGCTGCGGCACGATGGACAGCAATATCACCATCCGCACATTGCTCACCGCACAGGGCAAAATTTACTGCTGGGCGGGTGGCGGGATCGTCGCTGACAGTCAGGAACAGGCGGAATATCAGGAAACTTTTGATAAGATTGCCCGTATTCTGCCTGAATTAGGAGAAATACAGCCGTGACGCTGCTGGAACAACACGCGCCCTTACAGACGTTTTCACCTGCCGTGGAAGATTTCATCCTGCGTTTTCAATTGCAGCAGCCGCGCCTGCCTGCTGCGGCGTTGCGCGGAACCCGCCACGCCGCTGTGTTGATCCCGATTATTTGTCGTCCGGAACCGACCCTTTTACTGACGCGCCGGTCCGATCAGTTGCGTAAACACGCCGGCCAGGTCGCCTTTCCCGGTGGTGCAGCAGATGCTTCCGATGCCTCGATTATTGCCACCGCATTACGCGAAGCGCATGAAGAGGTCGCGATCCCCCCTGAACAGGTTCATATATTAGGCACACTGTCGCCGCAGGACAGCAGCAGCGGTTTTCAGGTCACGCCGGTTATCGGGCTGTTGCCTGTTGATGTACCACTGCATCCCGCGGAAGATGAAGTCGCCGAGTTGTTTGAAATGCCGCTGCGGGAAGCCTTTGATCTCGCACGTTATCACCCCCTGGATATTCACCGCAGAGGCACTCATCACCGGGTTTATCTGTCCTGGTATCAGCAACAATTTGTCTGGGGGCTGACGGCGGGAATCATCCGTCAGTTGGCCCGGCAGGTTGAAGTCTGAGCTCAGTGATTACATTACGATCACACTTTTGCATCAAATAAGTTTATTTCATGCGAAAAATGAAACTTTTGCCTCTCAGCCCTTTTAAACTATAAGTCTATCCATAAGAACAAGAGACCCGTCCATAAGGGCTGTCTCTGGTGTTGGTTCATTTATGGAAGCCAGGGATCCCGTTCCCTGCCGCAATCTATTACAGGAGTATTCGACGTGATTAGCGTTTTCGACATGTTCAAGGTCGGGATTGGCCCTTCCAGTTCCCATACTTTGGGCCCGATGAAAGCAGGCAAACAGTTCGCTGATGACCTGCTGGAAAAGGGCATGATGCCTGCCGTTACGCGTGTCGCTGTGGACGTTTTTGGTTCTTTGTCTCTGACAGGTAAAGGCCACCACACAGATATCGCCATTATTTTAGGTCTGGCGGGCAATCAGCCAGATACCGTCGACATCGACGGCATTCCACATTTTATCCGCGACGTTGAGCAACGTGAGCGTCTGCCGCTGGGCGGAACCCAGCATGAAGTCGATTTCCCACGTGATACCGGTATGGTGTTCCGCGGGGAGAATTTACCGCGTCACGAAAACGCCATGCAAATTCACGCTTTTGCTGGCGACAAGATGATTTACAGCAAAACCTATTACTCGGTCGGCGGCGGCTTTATCGTTGATGACGAGCATTTCGGTCAGCCTGTGCTGGATGAAGTGGCGGTGCCGTACAGCTTTAATTCGGCCAGTGAAATGCTGGCAAAATGTAAGGAAACCGGGCTGTCATTATCCGGTCTGGTGATGAAAAACGAGCTGGCGCAGCACAGTAAGCAGGACATTGAGCAGTATTTCGAGAAGATCTGGCACACCATGCAGGCCTGTATCGATCGCGGCCTGAATACCGAAGGCGTTCTGCCTGGCCCGTTGCGGGTGCCGCGTCGTGCTTCTGCCCTGCGCCGGATGCTGGTGTCTAACGACAAACTTTCCAGTGACCCGATGAACGTGATCGACTGGGTGAATATGTTTGCCCTCGCGGTTAACGAAGAAAACGCGGCAGGCGGACGTGTCGTGACGGCACCCACCAACGGCGCATGCGGCATTGTGCCTGCGGTGCTGGCGTATTATGACCAGTTCATTCAGTCGGTCAGCCCGGACATTTATCTGCGTTATTTCCTGAGTTCCGGTGCTATCGGTATTCTGTATAAAATGAATGCGTCGATTTCAGGCGCTGAAGTGGGCTGTCAGGGTGAAGTTGGCGTAGCCTGTTCAATGGCGGCGGCAGGCTTGACGGAATTGCTTGGCGGCAGCCCGGAACAGGTGTGCGTTGCGGCCGAAATTGGCATGGAACACAATCTGGGATTAACCTGTGACCCTGTTGCCGGACAGGTTCAGGTACCGTGCATCGAACGTAATGCCATCGCGTCAGTGAAAGCCATTAATGCCGCCCGTATGGCATTACGCCGCACCAGTGAGCCGAGAGTTTCATTGGATAAAGTCATTGAGACAATGTACGAAACCGGTAAAGATATGAATTCCAAATATCGGGAAACCTCGCGTGGCGGTCTGGCGATTAAGGTTCAGTGCGACTGATCCGGTCGAAAAGATGACCTCTTCCTGCGGTATTTTCAGGTTGTATTAATTTCAACCAATTTACCGCAGGAAATACCACCTGGCCGGTAGCCGGCAGCAATAAAACCTTCGCTAACAACAACCTGTTGTATTATCAATACATAATGGTAGTGAGACTTGCATTATACCCTGCAGGTGCGGCATGCTGATTTCCGCCTGATTTCCCCTGTCCGGGTCCCCCTTATTACGTCTGCGTAAATGTCGGAAATGGACAGGAAAAACCTCAGTGACACTGTCACCTGTATGTTTTTTTCGATTTGAACAGAGAAATATAGGGAGTTTGCCGCTACTCAAACTGAGCGCCCGACGATTTACAGCTACTCTCTATAAAAACGAAATGGCTGTTACGCATCGGTAACCCTTTAAAATAATAATTTTGAGCCTGCCTTTAACTCGGGATAAAAGGATTAGAACGATGCTGTTCTCCCAGACCGGACTCGCGAAGTATCGCTACTATCGCATTGCCCTCGCCAGTGCCATGGGGATATGTACGCTGCTTCTGACGCTGGGCATTCGTATCTACGAACAAGCCCAGGTTATCGCCGAAGATCAAAAACGTGTGGCTGTTCACACCGTTGAAAAACTGGAAAAATTGCTTGAACCCGCTTCTCCGGCCGGCAAAATTATTCCTTTCGACCAGACACTCGCCTGTAAGGCACAGCAACCTCTGTTGCAACAAACCGTCGCCCGCATGCAAACATTACGTTCAATCAGTCTCGTCAGCAACGGCACCATTGTTTGTTCAAGCCTGGTAGGCACGCTGGATCTGAATTTCAATCAAACCTTGCCTTCCTTCGCACAGGGTAAAACCCAACTTGAGTTGCGCGCCTCGAAATGGAGCCGTGTCAATACACCGACGCTGGTTTTATGGCATCCGACCACACCGGATAATCTTAACGGTGAACTGTTTGTCTATAACATCGGGATCTTGTCGAATTTCCTGCTCGAGCCCCAACCGCCTTATGCCAGCCACATCGTTCTCAACGTCGGACAACAAAATCTCGAATACGGCAAAAATTCAATCATCAACACCAGTGCCCTGCCGCGCGCCCCTTTGCTGAGCGCCCGATCGGAAAAATATGATTTTGCGGTCTCTATTTATGGTGAAGAAGCCAGCACACTGGCCTGGGAGGAGCTGTTTTCACATCTGCCGCTGTCGGTTCTGATCAGCCTGCTGACAGCAACAGCCATTTATCTGTTCTCCGGCAGTCGCATCAGTCTGGCTTATCCGATCAGCCACGGCATTTCCCACCGCGAGTTTAAAGTTTATTGTCAGCCCATTATTAACAGTACGGATGGCCGTTGTATTGGCGTGGAAACACTGATGCGCTGGAAAAACCGCCGGCAGGAATGGGTTTCGCCCGATGTGTTTATTCCTCTGGCTGAACAGCACGGCTTAATCATTGCGCTGACACGCTATCTCATTCAGACAGTCGCTGAAAATCTGTCCGTATTTCCGGCAACGCCGGGTTTTTACGTCAGTATTAATGTTGCAGCACAACACTTTAATAATATGGAAATTGTTGATGACATCCGAAAGCTGTGGCTTCCGGCGCAGCCGTCAGTTTCTCTCATGCTGGAGCTGACGGAACGGACGCGGTTACAGGAGTTACGTGCTGCTGAGATTTCACAGTTGAAAGAAATGGGTATTCTGCTGGCCATTGATGATTTCGGGACGGGTCACAGTTCCCTGAGCTATCTCAAAACCCTTAATCCCGATGTGCTGAAAATCGATCAGGCGTTTACGGCCTCAATTGGCACCGATGCGATTAACGCCACCGTCACGGATACCATCATCACACTGGCGCAGCGTCTCAATCTAAAGCTGATTGCTGAAGGGGTGGAAACCCGTGAGCAGGTAGATTATCTGCGCGAACGCAGGGTCGATTCATTGCAGGGCTACTACTTTGCCCGCCCGATGCCTATAGAAGTATTCCCAATCTGGCTGGAACGTTATAAAAAAACTACGCAGAACATGGAATTGCAGGATAATACAGATCCGGTCTGAAGGTGAGAACCCGTTTTCCCCGACCATAAAAAACGGCGACCTGAGTCGCCGTTTTACATCCCGAAATAAAGCCCCGTTACTGGTCTTCATCMCATTTGTCTTCTGATTTCAGCCGCGTAATACGCACGCGTTCGATACGGTATTCCGACACGTCAAGAATTTCAAAGTGCAGCGACGCCATTTCGATCACTTCACCCACGACCGGCATTTGTCCTGATTTCGACAGCAGCAGCCCAGCAAGAGAAGCAAAATCGTCGTCAGCATTCACCAGCGTTTTGACGTCCAGAATTTGCTGCAACAGATGCAAATCGGTTCCGCCTTTAGCAATCCAGCTATCACCGTCAGTCACGACGTCCGGCGTTTCATCTTCGTCCGGGAATTCACCCGCGATGGCCTCCAGCACATCCAGCGGCGTCACCAGCCCCTGAATCACACCAAACTCATTGCTGACCATCACCAGACGACCTTTGGCTTTACGCAGAACGGCTAACAAGTTGATGACATCCATGGTTTCCGGCACCACAATCGGCGGCGTTTTTTCCGCGAACGCGACAATGCTTTCACCGTTTTCCAGCGCCACCAGCAGATCTTTGGCACGCACCACACCGATAACATCATCCAGTGAATAACGGCAAATCGGGAACAGGCTGTGCGGCGTATCGAGAAGCTGACTGCGGATTTCATCCGGTGACTTTTCACAGTCTACCCAGGAAATCTCGGTGCGTGGCGTCATGATGCTGCGCAGGGAGCGTGACGCCAGCGTCAGCACGCCGGTGATCATGTGACGTTCTTCTTCCGCAAAGGTTTCACCGGCTGGCAATACATCGCCAGCGGGCTCATCTTCATGCTCATTCTGGCGTTTCCCGCCCATCAGTCGCTGAATAGCTTCCGCTGTACGTTCACGCATCGGACGGCTGGACTGGCTTTTCAGGAAGTTGCGGCGCGCAATCTGATTGAACAATTCAATCAGGATAGAGAAACCAATCGCGGCGTACAGGTAACCTTTCGGAATGTGGAACCCGAAGCCTTCAGCAATCAGACTCAGACCAATCATTAGCAGGAAGCTGAGGCATAGCACCACGACGGTTGGATGATTGTTTACGAAACGGGTCAGCGATTTCGATGCCAGCAGCATCACGCCCATGGCAATAATCACTGCAGTCATCATGACGGCCAGGTTATTCACCATACCGACGGCGGTTATCACCGCATCCAGCGAGAAGACCGCGTCCAGCACAACAATCTGCGCCACCACAGCCCAGAAGCTGGCATAGCCGCGATTCGTTGTTCCATGCTCGTCATGCCCTTCCAGCCGCTCATGCAGCTCTGTGGTGGCTTTGAATAGCAGGAATATCCCCCCGACTAACAAAATCAGATCACGGCCGGAGAAACTGAACTGCGCAATACTGAACAGCGGCGTGGTCAGTTTCACCATCCACGAAATCAGTGACAGCAAACCTAAACGCATGATCAGCGCCAGCGAGAGGCCGATGATACGGGCTTTATCACGCTGCTTCGGTGGCAGTTTATCGGCAAGAATGGCAATAAAAACAAGGTTGTCGATACCCAGAACAATTTCAAGCACGACAAGCGTCAGCAAACCGACCCAAATTGAAGGGTCCATCAAAAATTCCATGTCAGACTCCGCAATGAGTTAAAGAAAAAAGACGCACAAAAACACCACACCCCAGGCTGTCAGATGACCGTCCGGAAGTATTGGCTGCAGAAATAGCAGATGAAAGCGGTTTCAGTGCGGCTGAAATCAGGCCCATCGGGGCAGATTTGCCGGTAAGAATGAGGTGAAAAAGCGAAGAATAGTGACGTCGGTGACAGTCCATAGGGAGGGCTGAGGCCCGGTACTCCTGTTCAATTATTCGGAAAATCACTTTATCAGGAATGATTATTTGAAGAAAGAGTGATCTTTTACCTTCAGCATCAGTTTGTAACATCTATGCTGTTTTAATGTGCGATGTGAAACCGTATTCACAATACGTCGTTCAATAACGGACAGTCGTCACAAAAATTATTTTTTCGCACACTAAAATAAATCACGTCGCACAACCCGTTGAGGTTCTGCAATTTATAGTTTTGCAGTCTTATCAGAAATTAAGGACAGTCAGGACGCACGGAATGCCCCGTCCGCCTCAGGAATAAAAACGGGCGGATATCATCAGCACCATTACTTATGTGCATAACTCTTTCCCAGAGTTAACAGAGGAGGTAGCGAGTGAGTATTGCTATTATCATCGGCACGCACGGGTCAGCAGCTGAGCAATTGCTGAAAACAGCGGAAATGATTTTAGGTGAACAGGATAATGTCGCCTTTATTGATTTCGTTCCCGGCGAAAACGCCGAAACCCTGATCGAAAAGTACACGGCTAAGTTGGGTGGTTTAGACACCAGCAGCGGCGTCCTTTTCCTGGTCGACACCTGGGGTGGCAGCCCGTTCAATGCCGCCAGCCGTATTGTTGTCGATAAGGAAAATTACGAAGTTGTCACCGGTGTTAACATCCCGATGCTGGCAGAGACTTTCATGGCACGTGATGACAATCCTGCTTTCGCAGAACTGGTTGCCATTGCAGTGGAGACGGGTCGTATCGGCGTAAAAGCGCTGAAAACCCCTGAACCTGCCGCTCAAGCCCCTGCCGCCGCCCCTGCGCCAAAAGCAGCCGCCCCGGCGAAACCTGCCGGTCCGAACGACCATATGAAGATCGGCCTTGCCCGAATCGATGACCGTTTGATCCATGGCCAGGTCGCGACCCGCTGGACCAAAGAAACCAACGTGACACGCATTATTGTTGTCAGCGACGAAGTGGCTGCCGATACCGTGCGTAAAACGTTGCTGACTCAGGTTGCTCCTCCTGGTGTTACCGCACACGTTGTTGACGTTGCGAAAGCCATTCGTGTCTGGGACAACCCAAAATACGCGGGCGACCGCGTGATGTTGTTATTCACTAACCCGACTGACGTTCTGCGTCTGGTTGAGGGTGGCGTGAAAATTACCTCCGTAAACATTGGTGGTATGGCTTTCCGCCAGGGTAAAACTCAGGTGAATAACGCCGTGTCTGTCGATGAAAAAGATATCGAAGCATTCAGGAAACTGAATGAAAAAGGTATCGAACTTGAAGTGCGTAAAGTCTCTACTGACTCACGCCTCAAGATGATGGATCTCATTAATAAAATGAATTAATAAGCGCGCCGTTGTTGGCAGATTCCCTCAACGTTATCTGTCTGGTGTGCCTGTTTATACTCAGCGTCCTTTGGTCATAGGAGAAGTGCAATGGAGATCACCACACTACAAATTGTGCTGATATTTATTGTCGCATGTATTGCCGGGATGGGTTCGATCCTGGATGAATTTCAGTTTCACCGTCCGTTAGTCGCCTGTACTTTGATCGGTTTTGTTCTTGGTGATGTAAAAACCGGGATCATCATCGGGGGTACTCTGGAAATGATCGCGCTTGGCTGGATGAACATCGGTGCTGCTGTTGCGCCAGATGCTGCCCTCGCCTCTATCATTTCTACCATTCTGGTTATCGCAGGCGGTCAGTCTGTCGGTGCCGGTATCGCACTGGCGATACCGCTGGCAGCAGCAGGTCAGGTATTAACCATCATCGTTCGTACCATCACCGTCGCCTTCCAGCACGCAGCGGATAAAGCGGCTGAAAAAGGGAATCTGAGCGCGATTAGCTGGATCCACGTTTCAGCACTGATCCTGCAGGCAATGCGTATTGCCATCCCTGCTGTGATTGTTGCTGTGTCTGTGGGTACTGCTATTGTTCATGACTTACTGGCTTCAATCCCTGAAGTGGTTACCAACGGTCTGAACATCGCTGGTGGTATGATCGTCGTCGTGGGTTACGCCATGGTCATCAACATGATGCGTGCTGGCTACCTGATGCCGTTCTTCTACCTCGGTTTCGTTACTGCTGCATTCACCAACTTCAACCTGGTTGCACTGGGTGTGATTGGTGTGGTGATGGCTGTTCTTTACATCCAGTTGAGCCCGAAATACAACAAGTCTGCGCAAGCGGCGGCTGCACCGGGTGTTAACGATCTCGACAACGAATTGGATTAAGGGTGAAGGACATGGTTGATCAAACTGCAGTTAAAAAACTCACGGCCAGCGATATTCGCGGTGTGTTTATACGCTCCAACCTTTTCCAGGGGTCATGGAACTTCGAACGTATGCAGGCTCTGGGCTTCTGCTTCTGTATGGTGCCTGCAATCCGTCGTCTCTACCCTGAAAATAACGACGATCGCAAAGCGGCTATCAAACGCCACCTGGAATTCTTTAATACCCATCCTTACGTTGCGGCTCCGGTTCTGGGTGTGACGCTGGCGATGGAAGAACAGCGTGCCAATGGCGCACCTATCGACGACGCGGCCATCAACGGCCTGAAAGTCGGTCTGATGGGGCCTCTGGCCGGTGTGGGTGACCCGATCTTCTGGGGTACTGTGCGTCCGGTGTTTGCTGCATTGGGTGCGGGTATTGCGATGACCGGCAGCTTGCTGGGTCCGTTGCTGTTCTTTGTTCTGTTTAACCTCGTACGCCTGCTGACCCGCTACTACGGCGTGTCTTATGGCTACAAAAAAGGTGTCGATATCGTTAACGATATGGGCGGCGGCTTCCTGCAAAAACTGACCGAGGGGGCGTCAATTCTCGGCCTCTTTGTCATGGGGGCCCTGGTTAACAAGTGGACACACGTTAACATTCCGCTAGTCGTGTCGAAAATCACCGACCAGACGGGTCATACCACCGTCACCACTGTCCAGACTATTCTGGACCAGCTGATGCCGGGTCTGGTGCCATTACTGCTGACCTTCGGTTGTATGTGGCTGTTGCGGAAGAAAGTGAATGCGTTGTGGATCATCGTTGGCTTCTTCGCCATCGGTATCTTCGGTTACTGGATTGGCCTGCTAGGTCTCTGATAACCTTCAAAGCCGGGGAAATCTTTCCCCGGCTTTTTTGTTTCTGCTATTGATCTCTTTGTCATTTTTACTTTGCTTTGCCTGATGGCTGTTAGCTGGAGTTTTCATGTCTGTAACCGATATCGTCCTCGCCCTTTTCACTCTCCTGTTGCTTGCCTACGCCATCTATGACGAATTCATCATGGGTACACGCAAGGGTAAAACTCGCCTGCGGGTCAACCTGCGCCGCCGTAACAGACTCGATTCGATTATCTTTATCGGTCTTCTGGCTATTCTTCTTTATAATAATATCCATGCGAATGGCACCGTTATTACCAATTATTTACTGATCGGCCTGGGGCTGATTGCTTTTTATCTCTCTTTTATTCGCTGGCCAAAAATGCTCTTCAAAGAGGAGGGTTTTTATTTCGCCAACACTTTCATCACCTACGATCGGATCCGCAGTATGAATCTTTCTGAAGACGGTATCCTGGTATTTGAATTAGAACAGAAAAAGTTATTAATTCGCGTAAACGAACTGGATGATCTTGAAAGAATATATAAAATTATGGTTAATAATCAATAGCTTGAATTTAGACCATGAGTTATCAGTTATAGCATAGTGCATATTTCCCAGGATTTAAGTTAACCTTACAGATAACAATGTTGATAAATACCTTGTCAATAATATTGTTATTCCCCAACATACGGCATTATTTAAAACCCCATTTTATTTGGTGTTGTCCCGAATAAAAATAGTGTGGTAAGGTTGCGCCGTTATTTGGGGGCTATTCTCGTGAACTTATCCGCTACGCTTATTCTTGCATTTGGCATGTCCATGGACGCCTTCGCCGCATCAATTGGCAAAGGCGCCAGCCTTCATCGTCCTTGCTTTCGCGAGGCCTTCCGCACGGGTTTTATTTTCGGTGTCATAGAAGCCATAACGCCACTGATTGGCTGGTATATGGGCTTATTTGCCAGCCAGTACATCATGCAGTGGAGCCAGTGGGTCGCGTTTACCCTGCTGTGTATTCTGGGCACACGCATGATCATCGAAGGGCTAAAAAATAAGCCGGAAGATAACCTGACAACGGCAACCCGTCACGGGTTCTGGATCCTGGCTGCAACGGCTATCGGCACCAGTCTGGATGCTCTGGCGATCGGCGTCGGTTTAGCTTTTCTTGAAGTGARCATCATCCTTACCGCGCTGCTCATCGGTATGGCGACCATGGTGATGTCAACGCTCGGGATAATGGTCGGGCGTTTTATCGGCCCGCTGTTAGGCAAATGGGCCGAAGTTTTAGGAGGTGCGGTTCTGATAGGAATTGGGTCGAGCATCCTGCTGGAGCATCTGGGTTATTTACGCTGACGCACGCTGATGTATCCTGATGAGGAAGTCTGTCTCGCATTCAAAGGCTGTCTGAGCCTTTAAGTTGGCCATCACTTCTTCTGTCGCACGCCATGCAAATGGCGTCATCTGCAATAAATCAAACGCCTGCTCTCCGGAAAGCATCATGTCATAGGCGAGCGCTTCCGTACTTATCCGGTCAAAACCTTCCAGCTGCTCATCGAGATCAGCATGCAGTTGTACATCCTGGTATATCAACCCTTTCAGCTGATATAAATGACGTGGTCCCGGTGCCACCGTAACCACCAGGCCGCCCGGTTTTATCGCCCGGTACAATTCCTGCGCCTTACAGGGTGCATAAATACGAATGACCGCATCCAGTGAACCCTCAGCAAAAGGTAAGCGATGGCTGGAAGCCACACAAAATGACACATCGCGATAACGTTTGGATGCATAACGGATGGCCACTTTCGAGACATCCAGCCCAAACACTTTCAGCGCACGTTTTTGTGWGAGCCTCTCAGCGAATGCGGCGGTGTAGTACCCTTCCCCGCAGCCAATATCCAGCAATGTGTCCGCCGTTTGCGCGATGACGTCGTCCAGAATATCTGTCAGACGGTCACGCAAAGGCTGGTAATGGCCTGCATCAAGAAAAGCACGACGCGATATCATCATTTCCGGGCTGTCACCCGGCTGCTTTGAGCGTTTGTGCTGTACGGGCATCAGATTGACATACCCCTCTTTCGCGTTATCAAACTGATGGTTGGCGGGACAACACCATTGCTGACCGGCCAGCGTAAGCGGCTGGAAACAAAGCGGGCACTGATAAGTCATGCGGAAAACCTGCAAGAAAAGTCTGAGGGGGCGAAAATTCGCAATAGTGTTAAGTCTAAAGAAGGTGCTCAGGGGTTGCAACTGCTGGAAAATCCCGCTCAAAGGCGGCTACACTGGTTGCATCACATTTCTCTAACGAGACACAAGATGAGTGACCACTCAGCTTTACTCAGTCAAATCCCCGGTATTGTGCATGGCTTCGGCGATAAACAGGCGTTGCTGCCTGAACATCTGCAAAGCTATGAAGCGACCTGTCCCGGAAAAAAACAGGTACACGGCACACGGATTGTCGATGTGACAGTYGCAGGCCAGGAATGCGGTGAGGCGGATGGCTTCATCACCGCTATGCCGGGCATTCTTCTTGCCGTTTTCACTGCAGACTGCTTACCGGTAATTTTCTGTCGCAAAGATGGCAGAGAAGTTGCGGCAGTGCACGCAGGCTGGCGCGGGCTGATTGACGGCATTCTGGAGCAAATGGCACAGCGGATTAATCAGTCGGGTGATACTTCTGACTGGTTTGTGTCTGTCGGCCCGTCCGCAGGAGCCTGCTGTTATGAAGTCAGTCAGGAACTGATTGATACTTTTCTGCAACGTCTCGATTTACCCCCTGCACTCATCTCACCAAGCCACCGCCATCTTGATCTGGTTGCCATTGCTGAAGCCAAATTGCGGGCGTTAGGATTTGCAGGCGTTGATCGCGCAGGCCGTTGCACGATTTGCTCGCCCGATGCAGCCGGAACCGGATTCAGGTACACGAGTTTTCGCCGTAACAGCCATCAGCGGGCGCAGGACCCGACACACCCGGGTATCAGCGGACGTAACCAGCAATCAGGGATCATGATCCTCTGAGCCTGAACGGCTGACACAAAAAAACCCGCCTTGGCGGGTTTTTTTACAGCTAACGCTGCTTAGATTGCAGTTACGTTAACTGCTGACGGGCCTTTCTGGCCGTCTTGGATTTCGAACTCTACGTTCTGGCCTTCAGCCAGAGTTTTGAAGCCGTTACCCTGGATTGCAGAGAAGTGTACGAACACATCTTTGCTGCCGTCAGCAGGAGTAATGAAACCGAAACCTTTAGACTCGTTGAACCACTTAACTTGACCTTTGATCTTTGCCATCTTGAGTATTTCCTTTGGATTGTTTAAACCGCCCAGCGGCGTTACATAGACAAACTAGAGTCGTTACTGCTTGAGGCACTAAGATTAGAATCGGCAGAGAAGCGGTATTCAACGTTAACGTCTTTACTCAGAACTTCTATACTGAAAATGCCACACATATACAGAACTGTACCTCGTTTTACCCAGATGCGTTATCACATACTCTGAATTCGATGGCAAGCCATTTTTAATCAGTGATGGACATGTCGCACATATTTGAGCCGGTTAAAGGCACTTCGTGTTCAGTTAAGCTGAAATATGTTGATAGACATGCTTTTTTCTGCTTTGCAGTTTTACCTGCATATCAAACAAAACAATAACGACCTGTTTCGATTATTGATCATTTAATGCAGAACCGTAAGCGTAAAACACACCTTTATTTGAATTTTTATTGCGGGAGCCAGCTAAAACTCTCCGCTTCTGTGCCCATTTGGCACCGCTTTACAGGCCTTACAGCGTGAGATCAGGTCCGGTGACAGCGCATCACACGGCGTTTGCGGCACTTGTGCAACAGAACGGGTATATGCACAACGTCAGTGCCTCCCAATATGACTGGTTATGCAATAATCAATTACGCCATAGACGGATAAAATGGTGCAAAACAAACAGTGAAAATCAATAAATGCACCTTAACTGTGCGCCTGTACTTCCTGCCTGATAATAGCCCAAACCCAACCGGCTTCAGGCAAAATGAATTCCAAATTACGACACCCGGTAATGACTATTTTTTATCGTGGTGATTTTGACAATATAATGAATTAAAGTTTGCGAGTTGGTTAAAACAACATAACAGTTTGCCGATACTCCCGGCCGCCTTATTCAAATACTAAATATCCATATGAAAAACTAATATTAATTACCGTGATCAAAATCCCATATCAGCTTTCTATTCATACTCAGATCACGCTGAAATCGTCTCATTACCTGCCAGAAGCCAACCACGATAGTCTGACAGACAACCCGCCTGCGTTGCAGGCAGGCGAAGCGCAGTTCAATGCCCTGTTTAGCAACAAAAAAATCCATTTTTTCTGACAAAAAGAAGTCTCTCCGCGCTTACAAAAAACATTCTGTTTTGATAAAGATGAATTGAGCAGGTAATTAATCTATCTGACCTAATAATTAACATTCACATAACACACACGAAGTGTAAGTGTTATAAAAAATGTCACCCAACTGATAATACTTCTCATTTCATAGGTGAAGTAGCTACTTATATATTCCCAATACCGGTGGAAATGATATTCAATCTTTAGAAATGCTTGCGCCAATTTTTAATGGTTTAAATTCCATTTCAGGCGATTCACTTTGACTTATGGCTTCCGCTAATTCAATCAGTGGCTGATCCAGTGATTCATCGGCTAATTCAAAAACCCCCCAATGAATGGGAACCGCCTTTTTACAACACAGCTCAGTAAACACAGCCACTGCCTGTTGCGGGTCCATATGTTGCGCACGCATGAACCATCTTGGTGCATAGGCGCCGACAGGAATTGCGGCTAAATCGAAAGGTCCCAGACGTTGTCCAATTATTTCAAACTGATTGCTGTACCCGCTGTCGCCGGAAAAAAAGAACCGCAAACCGGGATGGCTGACCACCCATCCACACCAGAGAGACCGGTTTCGATCCCATAATGTCCGCATACTCCAGTGGCGCGCCGGCACAGCTGAAAACTTCAGCTCACCAAACTGCTGCTCATCCCACCAGTCGAGTTCCTCGATGTATCGTGCCCCGCGCCGTTCCAGCCAACGCTTTATGCCCAAAGGCACCATAAATTGCACTTCCGGGAAACGTCGCAATAGCTTGCGGACCGTCGCGCTGTCGAGATGGTCATAATGATTGTGGGATAACAGAACAACATCAATCGGTGGAAGTTCTTCTACCGTAACAGCAACCGGCGTTTTTCGCTCAGGCCCGTAGAAACTGAATGGCGAAGCACGATGAGACAATGCAGGATCCATCAGGATATAGCGCCCGGCAACACGCAGCAATAAACAGGCATGTCCTAAAAACCATAAACGATCATCAGACCCGCTGAAGTCGGCAGCCTGCCACCACTGGCTGACAAAATGTTCGTAACCTTTCGCCGGAGGCGCAGGCAGGCGAAGTTCCTTGCGCTCTTTCCTCCAGCGCTTGAGATCACCCTCCTGCCGGTCATGGGGTTCGGCATTGGTAAAACCATCCGGTGTGTGATGTGTTTTTGACGGGTCGTAAAAGGGATTTTTACCTGACATAAGGCTCCATGAGATCACTATTTTATCGGCGGCAGCGTAAAGCCATGAGGCAGATTAATTAGCATACTTATTGAGCGCACTACAGA